>JAUVQZ010000119.1 GCA_030597865.1 Pseudomonadota bacterium
GACTGGTCTGTCATTGCGGCGATCATCAATGAAGAACTGGAAGGTGAAGACCATTCCCTGGTCGTTCTCCCCTCATCCCATCAATAATTTCTCTGCCCTGCCGCCATTCCCTTAAAGATTCTCCATGATGGGCCGATATATCTCCTGATAGAGACACCTACCATTATCATTTTTCCAGGAGAACGCCATGGGCATTTCCACCCTGTCATCCCCAAATAGCCTCGGCCCTTACTCGACCACCAGCCAGCCCTTCAAGGTTTCAACAACCCAGGCCTACGCCGGTTTTGAAAAGACATTTATCGATATTACCACCCAGGAGGGTGATAGCATCACCCTGCAGCGCAGCACCGGTCATACAGAGTTCAGCCAGGGTGTCCAGTGGCAAGACAACGCCTCCCTGGGCATGGCCTTCAGTGGCCAATCCATCGATAGCCATAGCTTTTCCTATACCGTCCAGGGCGACTTGAGTGCCGAGGAGCTTAAGGATCTCGGTGAACTCTTTGACGCTTTAAGTTTTATAGCTGATGATTTTTTCCAGGGCAACCTGGATGACGCCGTGGCAGGCGCCCTCAACATAGGCGATCTTGGCTCACTCTCTTCACTATCCGCCACCTTTAGCAAGACCGAAATTTCTGTCAGCCAAAGTAGCAGCCAGCACCCCTATGTCAAGGCTGATTTGGCCAGGGCAGACCAAGAAGAACAGGCCCTTGCCCGCCACCGCCAGGGCCAATGGCAACAGATCCTCAGCTATCTAGAAAAAAACAGGCCTGAGTTCAACCACCCAGAAAAAAAGGATGCCTCCCAGATAAAAGATCATGGTCAGGACATCATGGCCAGAATCGAAAAAGCCATTGAGCATCACCAGCGCCTGGCCCCTCTTATCTATAAATTGGCCGAAAAAGCCATTGCCGACAAACAGCAGGACTATAACAGCAACAACCCCGTCAAGGAGAGCCCTGGATTACCGGCAGAGATAGACCCTGAATTTAAGAACATGGCTGGCAAATCAGTACGGGTATAAATCACCATTCTCACCTTTTTCCATTGCCTAGGAAAAGTATATCGATCAAGATAGGGGGATGTGGAGCTCAAAAGACATCTATTACATCTCCGATTCAACCGGTATCCTGGTTGAATCTCTGGGCCAGGCCCTCACCTGCCAGTTCCCGGAAATATCCTTTAATGAAGAGACCATTCCCTTCATTCAGACGGTTAATGACGCCCAAAAGGCCCTGGAAAGAATAATGGCCCAGTCCGTCGGCCTACGCCCGGTAATTTTTTCCACCATCATGGACCCTGAGGTTCGTAAGGTCCTGGACAGGCCTGAGGTGGAATTCTTTGACGGTTTTGCCTTTCTCCTGGATCGCCTGGAAGTCTGCCTTGAGGCCAAGGCCCTGCGCACCCCCGGCTTCACCCACCACCTAAACAATGACAAGATGGACAAACGGGTGGAGGCCATCCATTATTGCCTGGACCATGACGATGGCACCAACCCCAAGGAATATGACGAGGCAGACCTCATCATCCTCGGCGTCTCCCGGGCCGGCAAAACCCCGGTCAGTGTCTATCTTGCCACCCAAATGGGGATAAAATCGGCCAACTTCCCCCTGACCTCCGAATACCTGGGCCTATACTCCCTGCCCGAGCATATCATCAACAACCGCAAACGGGCCATTGGCCTCACCTCAGCCCCGGAGGTGCTGCACCAGATGCGGGAAAAACGCTATGCCGGCAGCACCTACGCCAAACTCTCCACCTGCCGAGATGAGGTGCAGCAGGCCCAACAGATCTTCCTCAATTACAATATTCCCTACATCTCCTCCTCCGGCAAATCCATTGAGGAGATCGCCACCCAGATCTGCCAGGAGATGGGCATCTCCCGCAATAAATAAGCCAATATTGCCACCTCTACTCCCCTGTTGAAATCAGGCGTCTGGGCATTGGTGAGGCATGCGGGGTGTGCAGGTTTACAGTTTATGTATTAACGGTTCGAGGCTAGTTATCCCCCCAGGGTTCTTTTCAATACCCCCTTGGGGGATGTACTCAGAGTCTGCGCCTATCTCCTTTTCAGGCGTCTTCATAGAACACATCCATAGATGTGTGGGCAGCCAAAGCGCCGATTATGCAATCCTTTTCTTCAGACCAGGCATTCCTCATACCGAGCTGAGCCAAGGATACCATCTGCCATTTTTATATAGCCTATCTGCCGCCAATCAAAACCAAGCAACTCAGTACCCCAGGCATCCATGGCCACCGGGTCCACCCCGGCCGCCAACAGCCTTTTGGGAGGATTGCAGGTGGGGCCCCAGAGATGGGCCTGCTGCATACCAACGGTGGCGTCAAGCAGGGTAAAATCAGGGGTTCGATAGCTGTTCAGATCAAAGATGGCCGGATCAATCCGGTTGTGAAAAGCGGCCTTTTTCCAGGCGCCACCCTGTTGAAAATGGCTGGGCGGAGCCGCCCCCATCATATTCTTCATGGTCAGGGTGACACCGGCCAGGCTATGGGCCTTTAAAACCGGGACTGACAGCAAAAAAACATCAAAAAGAATCTTGGGCAGATGCATCTCTGGCCAGCAACCACAGTCAGGATTTTCCAGCCTCAGTAAGGGCTCCTCATTCAGATCGATAAGCTTGAGGTTCCTAAGGCGGGCCAGCTCTTGATAGCCCTGCTCCTCAAAGACGTAATGGGTATCATAGGAGGTGGCGCCGCAGCCCTCGCCAATGATGATCTCCACCCCGGCGATCTCCTCCTGCAGAAAGGCAACGAGCTCAGCCACCACCTGCACCGGGGTGGTAATGGGGGGCGCCAGATTCTCCACAAGATTTGGTTTAATAAGGACGGGTTTGCCGCCCTTGACTATCAACTCCTTCAATCGGGAGGCCTCACATATCTTGCTGACACTCTCGGCCCATGAGGTAAATCTGCTGGTAAAAACCCTGCTCTTTGCTGCCATTGTCGTTTTCTCCATGCCAAAGCATGCAATTTATGCTACTTCAAGCCCCTTATCAATTTTTCCCTAGAAGCCATGATTAACATCAACAACCTCTCCCTGCAATATGGGGAAAAGCATATCTTTCGTAATATCTCCTGCCGGATCAATAACCGCGACCGTATCGGCCTGGTGGGCTCCAATGGTACCGGTAAGTCCACCCTTTTAAAACTGGTCGCCGGAGTCAGCCAGGCAGATCCCGGCATTGTCTCCAAGGCCAAAAATGACTCCACCGGCTACCTGCCCCAGGAGATCACCGGCATCAACCTTGAGCGCTCCATCTATGAGGAGGCCCAACAGGCGTTCAGCGAACTTCTCCAAAAACAAGAGGAGCTTGATGACATCCATGACCAACTGGCCAAGATTGATTCTGCCTCCACCAGGATGGACGAACTCCTGGGCCGGCAGGCTGAGCTGCAACATGGACTTGACCAGGCCAACATCTTTACCATGCAGTCCCAGATTGAAAAGGTGCTCATGGGCCTCGGTTTTAAGACCTCTGATTTTAGCAAAAAATGCGGCACCTATTCCGGCGGCTGGCTCATGCGCCTCATGCTGGCCAAACAGCTTCTGGCCTGCCCCGCCTTTCTCCTCCTTGACGAACCCACCAACCACCTTGATGTGGAGACCCTTACCTGGCTCGAAGATTTTCTTGGCGGCTACCAGGGTGGTCTGGTCATCATTTCCCATGACCGTCTTTTTTTGGACAACCTGACCACCAACACCTGGGAGCTCAGCCTGGGCAACCTCACCATTTACAAGGGCAACTACACCTATTTCGTCAAGGAAAAGGAGGAACGCTCAAGCATCCTCAAGGCCGCCTACGCCAACCAGCAGGCCAAGATTGACCAGACCATGCGCTTTGTTGATCGATTCAAGGCCAAATCCACCAAGGCCAAGCAGGCCCAGTCCCGCCTCAAACAGCTGGACAAGATGGAGCTCATCGAACTTGAAGACAGCGAGAGCCATATCTCCTTCCGCTTCCCGCCCTCAGCCCCCTGCGGCAGGATGGCCATGGTGGTGGAGGGCCTCAATAAATCCTTTGCCAGCAAGGAGGTCTTCAAAGACCTCAGCTTTGAACTGGAGGCGGGCGATAAGATGGCGGTGGTGGGGGTTAACGGCGCTGGCAAATCCACCCTGGTGAAGCTCCTTGGCGGTCTTATTAAACCAGACAAAGGTTCCATCAAGCCTGGCCATAACGTTATCATCTCCTATTTTGGTCAGCACCAGGCCCAGGAGCTTAACCCAAGCTACTCGGTGCTGGACACCATGAACATGATTGATGTGGACAAGAGCATCAGCCAGATCCGCTCCCTGCTCGGCACCTTTCTCTTTAAGGGCGACGACGTGGACAAGAAGGTCGGGGTCCTGTCCGGTGGCGAGAAATCACGCCTGGCCCTGGCCAAGATGATTGCCACCCCTGCCAATCTGCTCATCATGGATGAGCCCACTAACCATCTTGACATGACAAGCCAGGACATCCTCATGGAGGCCATGTGCCAATACGATGGAACCATCATCGTGGTCTCCCATAACCGTTTCTTCCTCGATCATTTCACCAAGAAGACCCTGGAGATTAAAAACGGCAGATCCACCATCTACGAGGGCAATATCAGCTATTATATAGAAAAGACCCAGCTCCAGAAAAAGAAGGCGTCCACTGCTCCGGGCACGCTTAAACAAGCAGCCCCCTCCTCTCTCCCCAAGGCATCAAAGGCCAAGGGAAAGAAGGCACGCCAGGAGCAGGCCCGCCTCCGGGAGCAGGGCAATAAGGTCCTAGGTCCCCTGAAAAAGACTGCTCGCGAAAACGAGAAGCTGGTGGAAAAGCTTGAACGTCAAAAGGACAAGCTTGAACAGGTTCTTGCCGATCCCGAGCTCTACCATGATCAGCAGAAATTCATGGCAAAAAGCACAGAGTACGCCAACCTGAAAAAGCGTCTGGAACAGGCCTACACCTCTTGGGAAGAGGCCCAGGAAAAACTTGAACAGGCCACGGCCAATGCCTGATTACACTGTAAACAGCCCAACCCTTCCAGCTTGGTTATCTACAGCCAAAGCTTACCGTTAACACGGTAAACCGGAAACCAGTAGGCCCCACCAGTGCCTATACGCATAATTCCAACAAGATAATGCGGGTGGGAAAGTTGAGATATAGATATAAGCTGCTCTGGTTGTTGTCGTTCCCAGGGGAAGGTAATGAAAAAATTCGCATCTAAAAAACTCATCATACTCGCCACCTGCGGCCTCCTTGCCATGGCCTCTCCTGGTGCGGCAGCAGCTCCAGGCGCAGGACAGGGCCCTGCAAAATCTCCTGCCACGCCCCAGTCAACCATCAAGAAAATTATCCAGGGCAACGATGCCTTCCGCCATACCCACCAAAGAAACCATTTTGACGCCTTACAGACCGGCCAGTCCCCTGTTATCACGGTAATCACCTGTGCCGACTCCCAGGTCCATACCCAGCTTTTTGATTTTGAGCCGGACAACAACATCTTTATAATCCGCAATATCGGCAACCAGATTGTTACCTCTGAGGGCTCTGTTGATTACGGCATTCACCACCTGTCCACCAAGGTGCTATTGGTCATGGGTCACTCAAGCTGCAGCGCCATCAAGACGGCCATGGCTGATTACTCCAATGAGACCACCGGCATCAAGACCGAGCTTGACACCTTAAGGCCTGTTATGGAAATGGACGACCAGCAGGATCCCTTTAATGAGCGCTGGGCCCAAAATGTCGAGCGCAATGTCGATATGCAGGTAAGAAAGGGTCTGAAACTCTACGGGGACAAGGTTGAGGCCGGTGAGCTTGCCGTTGTTGGTGCTGTATACGATTTCAATGATATGTGGGGCAAGGGCCACGGCGCCTTGGTTGTCGTTAATATCAACGGCGTTACCCACCCCCAGAAAATTATGAATCACCCGGTCTTAAATGAGTTGAGCAGGGCCGAGATCGTTACCCACGTTGGCTCCCGCGCCAAATAAGGCTGTGGCCCTGCCGGCCCAAAGATAGTTTTCCGGCAACCTTCTGCAGGCTGTTTCAAAAAGCGCCATGGCCGAATGGCATTATTTAGTTGCTTTTCTCTGCTTATTGCGGTTTTTGTTTGTGTTGAATTTTGATGGCTGCGCAAAAAATCTCCGTCACCAAGATTTGCTCAGATTACGCGCTGCCGCTTTGCTGCTGTTCGCCGGCCCCATGAAAAGATTTTACAAGGCCGACAATTTTCCTTGCTATCAAAGGTGCATTAAACCCACGCCCCCTTGACAGACCGCCTCTTCATTTTTATCCGCCCGTGACACCACATGCCCGTCACCCTACGCCATGAAATGCAGGAGAGAGAAGCTCGCAACCTCTCCCCCCATGCCTGCCTTAACAAGAACAGCAAGGGCCGCATGCGCCCTGAAGAGGAGTGCCCCATCCGCCTCCCCTTCCAGCGGGACAGGGATCGCATCATCCACTCAAAAACCTTTCGCCGCCTCACCCATAAGACCCAGGTATTTCTCTCCCCCACCGGCGACCATTACCGGACCAGGCTTACCCATGCCCTGGAGGTCTCCCAGATCGCCCGTACCATTGGTGTTGCCCTGCGCCTCAACGAACATCTCATTGAGGCCATTGCCCTGGGCCATGACCTGGGACATACCCCCTTTGGCCATGCCGGCGAATCAGTGTTGAATAAACTCCACCCAGGTGGCTTCCGCCATTACGAGCAGAGCCTGCGGGTGGTGGATTATTTGGAGAACAAGGGCCAGGGCATCAACCTCAGCCATGAGGTGAGAAATGGTATTGTCCGCCACTCCAAGGGCCTCAAGGAGATCCTGCCCTCTGATCTCGACACCCTGCCAGACACCCTGGAGGGCCAAGTGGTCCGGATCTCCGATATCCTGGCCTACGTCAACCATGACCTTGACGACGCCATCAGGGCCGGTATTTTGGCGATCAAGGGTGAACTCAAGGATATCCTCCAGACCCTGGGTGAAAGAAATTCCCAACGGATCTCCAGTATGGTCAATGACCTGATCATCCGGACCATTGCCACAGATGGCCACGCCCTGACCATGAGCCCGGATATGCTTGAGGCCATTTCCGCCCTCCGTCTCTTTCTCTACAACCATGTCTATCGCACCAGCCAGGTCCATGATGATTTCAAGAAGGCCATGAAGATCCTCCGCGAACTCTATGAGTACTTCATGGAAGAGGACATCAAACTGCCCTCTGGCGAGGTGTGGGGCGCTGAGATTAACTATCCCCAAGACACGCCCCGCCACCGGCGGGTCTGTGACTTTATTGCCGGTATGACAGATCGTTATGCCCTTGATTTATATACAAATATTTTCTTTCCAAAACCGTGGAGCGTCGTTTAGTGACTCACTCGACAATTTCTCACCAAAAACAAGAAAATGGAAAGCAGATTTCGGAGCGATTTTCACAAATTTACCCCGAGTCACTTATCCTAAAAACACATAAAAACTTTCCTCTTTAGAGGGTTAATTAATGGATACAAGCAGCCCCGAAACCCTGGCCAAGGCCTACGAGTTTAAAGAAGTTGAGAAGAAATGGTACGCCACCTGGCAAGCTGACAAGACGTTCAGCGCCACCATGGATCCGGAGCGCGACAGCTTCTCCATCGTTATTCCGCCCCCCAACGTCACCGGCGTCCTCCATGTCGGCCATGCCCTCAACAATACCCTCCAGGACGTCCTTATCCGCTACAAGAGGATGATGGGCCTCAACACCCTCTGGGTACCGGGCACCGACCATGCCGGTATTGCCACCCAGAATGTCGTTGAACGCCAACTGGCCACCCAAAACAAGAGTCGCCACGACCTGGGCCGCGATAAATTCATCGAACAGGTCTGGGAGTGGCGTCAAGAAAAAGGCGGCACCATCATTAACCAGCTCAAGCACATGGGCTGCTCCTGTGACTGGGATCGGGAACGTTTCACCATGGACGAGGGCCTCTCCAAGGCCGTACGCACCGTCTTTGTCCGCCTCTTCAAGGAGGGCCTGATCTACAAGGGCGATTATATTGTCAACTGGTGCCCCCGCTGCCATACGGCCCTGTCCGATGACGAGGTGGAGCATGAGGACAAGAAGGGCAAGCTCTACCATATCCGCTATCCCTTTGCCGATGGTTCCGGCCACGTGGTGGTTGCCACCACCAGACCAGAGACCATGCTGGGCGACACCGGCGTTGCCGTCCATCCCAGTGACGAACGCTACGCCCATCTAAAAGAAATCGGCATCAGCCTGCCGCTGACCGACCGCACCATCCCAGTGGTTTTTGACCACCATGTCAAGCGCGAATTCGGCACCGGCGCCCTCAAGGTCACCCCGGCCCATGACCGCGACGACTATGAAATCGGTATCCGCCATGACCTCGAGATCATGAAGATCATGGACAACTCCGGCATCATGAACGAGGCGGCCGGCGCCTATGCCGGTCTTGACCGCTTTGCCTGCCGGGACAAGATCGTCGCCGATCTTGAGGCCCAGGGCTTTCTGGACAAGATCGAGGATTACGACCATGCCGTGGGTAATTGCTACCGTTGCCACACAGTTGTTGAACCCACCA
>JAUVQZ010000146.1 GCA_030597865.1 Pseudomonadota bacterium
CTGGCCTGCGAGGCCCTGGGGCCGGAGAATGTCATGGGGGTGGGCCTGCCCTCACCCTACTCCTCCCAGGGCTCCATTGATGACGCCAGGGCCCTTGCCGAAAATCTGGGCATCCGCTTTGAGCTCCTGCCAATCAGCGCCATCTTTGCCTCGTTTAAGGGGACCCTGGCCCCTCTTTTTGAGGGGTATGGGGAGGATGTCACCGAACAAAATATCCAGGCACGGATCCGTGGCGTGCTCCTCATGGCCCTGGCCAACAAATACAGGGCCCTGTTGCTGACCACCGGCAACAAGAGCGAGCTTGCCGTGGGCTACTGTACCCTCTACGGAGATATGAGCGGCGCCCTAGCCGTGATTTCAGATGTGCCGAAGATGCTGGTCTACGAGCTTTCCAGGTATGTGAACAGGGGGGAAGAGATCATCCCCGCCAACACCATTGACAAGCCACCCAGCGCCGAACTGGCCCCGGACCAAGAGGACCAGGACGATCTGCCCCCCTACGAGGTGCTCGACCCCATCCTCACCGCCTATCTGGAGGAGCATAGGTCTATTACTGAAATCGTTGAATCCGGCTTTGACCACGCCATGGTCAGGGATGTGATACGCCGCATCAAGATCAATGAGTACAAGCGCAAGCAGGCTGCCATGGGCCTTAAGGTGACCAGCAAGGCCTTTGGCTTTGGGCGCCGCTACCCAACAGCAGAAAAATTCCAGGGCTGAAAGGCCTAAAAACAGCGGCCACCTAGGGCCAGTGCCACATCAACCCTTCCTTCCCCTACACTACACCCGGCAGTGGCTGAACTCAGGCGGCCCCTTGATGATCATCTCAGCGATGGTCATTTTGACCTTGGGCAGGACCTTTCTTTTTACCCCCAGCCACTCCATCTCAATCTGAACGAAGTCCTGGAAGAGTTTGGTGCGGTCCATGCGGGGCACATCCTCGTTATCACCGGTGATCTCCTGGCAGCGAAAACAACCGGGAAAGAGGAGTTGCTGGCCATCTGGCCTGGTCATTGATGATGGGACGCCGTGCAGCCGGCAGATGAGAAGACGGTGTTTATAGAGACCACAGCGCCCGTTGTCAATCAGCGGACACATGATCTGCGGTCGCTCACCACGGGCCAGGACCTCCTGGCTCTGCCTGACATACTGCCGGGAGCGCAGCTCAAACCCCTGGCGTTTTTCCGCTGGCAAGGCATCCAGGCCCTGCCAGAGATAGGCCCACTCCGTATAGGTATGGTGGAGAAAATAGCTGTCGCAGCAATTATCAGGACAGCCTGTACAGCTAAAACCAAGCTCTTTGGCCACCTGGTCATACTGTGTCTCTATTTCCTCATAGATGGCAGCAATACGGCGGCTGATATGTTCCGGCAGGAGAGGGGCAGACATGGGAGTGGACTCCAGTTAATTATAGAGAAGCCGTGGTCTCACACCCCACTTCATTACACCTTATATCGGCAACTTCTCAGACCAGGGCTTTATATTCGCAAAACCTGGAAAATGCAACCGGGGGGGGGGGCGGAGCTTCAGCCCCTGAGACGGGAAACAGCACAGGAAAAAAAAGAGAGGTTCTGGCCGCCATCACCACGGCCAAAACCGTGGTGATGGCGGCTAAAAAAAGAGCTATTTATTAATGACAGGTGGAGCACGATTTACCCCTGGGCACCTTCATCTCCACATGGCAGGGCCAGCAGAATTTTTTATGGAAATCATTGCCAGTGCCTGTCAGCTTAACAAACTCCACAACCAATGCACCGCCCCCCTGGGGATCTTGATGACAGGAGGCGCATGACAGGGCGCCCTGGTGCTTACGGTGCGGAAAGATAACTGCCTTCTTCTTTCCCTCAACCTGAAATCTCTCCTTCAAATCAATCTCAGCCGGGCCTTGGCCCAACACCGTACCCGGAAACGCCAAAAGGCACATACCGGCAAATAACAATAAAGCGGTAACGACCTGTTTCATCTGACCTCCATTTTTTCTGATTATCACCCAGCCTCAGCCAGCCAAAGATTTTTCTATCAAGAGAGCCATAAAGCCATTCCTGAAAAGACGGGGGCCAAGCCGGGACGACTATGGCCATTGCAGAAAAGGCCAAACAACAAACCCCTCACTGCTTATTTCGGGCGGAATCGATTCTTTTCATCATGCCCTTGCGCAGATCAAGCATCTCCTGCTCCATATCACCCAGTTCTCCCAGGGTGGTCTTTGGATTACGGCGGGCCTCCACATATTCAAAATGGAGCATATGCATTTTTTTACGCTGCCTGACGGTATCATCCATCAGCTCCTGGTATTGCTCGCCAGTAAGCCCCCCCATCATTCCCCACTGGCCCATATGACCACGCTGCCTCATCGGCATAGCACCATGACGCATCATGCCCCCACCCATCATCGGCGAACAGGCAGCCCCTCCCTGATGCATGAAACCACGGCCCATGCCGGGCCCCATTCTGGACCTGTCGTCCATCATGCCATGGCCAGGAGGCATGGAACCATCATGTCCCATCATATGACCAGCCCCAGCCCCATGCCTATCCTCTGAAGCGCTAACCACACCAAGGCCCATGGCCCAAGTAAACAAAAGTACAATTACGATTTTTTTCATGGCAATATCCTCACACGAAGAGGGTTATGTGGTGATGGCCCCTGGTTATTGGGCCAGGGACCGGAGATAAAGCTGGAGGGACTCCATGGCCACAGACTTCTTGCTGAGCGCCTCACCCTTCAGGGGACCTTGTATACACATATTTATCATCTCCCCCAGCCTGGGGTTGGCACCGGCCTTTTCCATGCCCTCACCGTTTGCATGGCAGGTCCCACAACTAATGGCGTTTTGCGAGGCGCCAAGGCCTGGGTTGTTAAAAAGTGTCTTACCCATGGCCACCGATGGTTTGTCGGCCAGGGCCGGAGAACCGGCAAAAACAAAGGCCATTACCAGCGGCAAAACAATCCTTACCTTGTCCATTGTTATCCTCCCTGCCTGAAATTTAATAAATATGAACGCCCTGAAGCGCCGGCATTTATGGCCTGCGAGACAGATAAATGCCCCTAAAACACTCTACGTCAGAGCAAAGGAAAATGGCAAAGTCTTTCTTGATAGCACATATGGGCCCCTCAGCCTTAGGGATGCACGGGCCCCTCCCCTCCGCATCCCCCATCGGCTGGAGGCCTCCACAAAACCGCCGTTAAACACCGCCGAACCCGGCACCAAGCAGGGCACCACTATGCCCATCAAGTCGCGCCTGCCAGGCATAAACAACACAATCGCACGCAGTATGACGCCATTTCATCCTTGACGCGGCACGGGGAGAATAATCAGTTATGCAGCCTGAAATGAATGGGCACCAGCACCTGGCCTGGCACGGCCAGGCCCCCTTTCCGGGCTGGCAAAAAATGCCATCTTCTGACAGCATTGACGGCTGTCTGATCAAGGAGGCGGTGACCGCTGCCGGTATGGATGTCAAGGGAGCCCACCGAGCCATCCTCGACAACCATGACCTCGACAAGAACAGAGCCCTGCCAGCCTCGCCTCCGGGCCAATGTCGGGTAGAGAGGTTTCTGATTCTGATCCCACAGGGGCATGGCCTCGCCCCTGGGAGGCGCTGCCCCCCCTTTTCCCCGCCCCTCCTGAATCTTGAGATCAGGCCCCCTAACCTTCGCCAATGCCGGGGCCTCGACATGGGCCAGCCCCTGCGGCCCATCGAAAACCGGCGGCCCATTCTGGTTTGCCGCAACAGGCTTTTGTACCTGTGGAACGGCGGACTGCTGCCCTATTTTCTGAGGAGAAGGGGTCTTAGACTCTTCATGCCCCGTTTCTGGATTTGAGCCGCTCAGCAGGGTCGAATCTGGCAGGGTTTTCCCATGGTGCCGGGGCGGCACATCCTGGACAAAATGAACTGTTATCCCCCCACCCGGCCTGGGCTGCTCAAGAGCCGTGGGCCTGGATGAATAGGCAAGGGGGGATAGAAACAAAAAGAGGTGAACAACAAGGGCCCCGGCAAAACTCCATAATAGCTGGCGCATCGTTTACTGCCCTGCCCCGGCCTGGAGAGAGATGGACTCCACCCCACTCAGCCTGATCCTATCGAGCACCATGAAGAGCTCCTGATAGGAGATGGCTTCCTCGGCAAAGAGCGCCACCTGGGTCTTTTTGGCCGTTTCGGAGCGAACCTGGGATTCCAGGTAGGTTGCTAAGAGATCAAGGCTCAAGACATCCTTATCAAGATAGACCTCCAGGCCGGTGACACCCCGGGACACGGAGACCGCTATAACATGCTGCCCTGCACTGCCCTGGGCCATGGCGGACTCCGGCAAGTCAAGATGGAGACCGCGCTGCACAGCCATGGAGAGCATGGCATAGATAAAAAAGACCAGGAGCAGAAAAACGATATCAATAATGGGCAGCATCTCAATGCGGGCCTGCTGGCCGGGCTGCCTGTTAATTTTCACAACAGCCCCCCCTGGCCGGCCTTATTTTTTTGATATACCACCTCCAGGCTGGTGGCGTATTTCTCCATGACATGGACGGCCTGGCTGATCCGGCTATTGAAAAAATTATATGGCACCACCGTGACAATGGAAATAGCAAGGCCGGTGGCAGTGGTGACAAGGGCCTGGGCAATACCGCCGGTAACAGCCCGTGGATCGCTGATTCCACCCGAACCCAGGACCTCAAAGGAGGAGATAATCCCCAGCACCGTCCCCAAAATACCCAGCAGTGGGGCCACGGTAACCATGGTGTCCAGGGCGGCCATGGAGCGCTGCATCCGCTGCAGGCTGACCTCGGCCTCAGCCTGCATGGCCTTGGCCATGGAGAACTGCCGGTGCACAATACCAACAACCAGGATACGGATAACAAAATCAGCACTGCCCCTTGTCCTCTCCCGAATCAACTGCCAGTCGCTGGCCTCGGCAAAGTGTAAAACCTCATCCACCAAGGACCGATTCCGCTGTTTCTCCAGGGTGAGCCAGAAGAGGCCGCGCTCAAGGATCAGGGTCACCACTGCCAGGGAGCAGAGAAGCAGGGGCCACATCAGCGGCCCGCCGGACTGAAACACCTGCCAGATGGTCATGGCGTCACCTCCCGGGCTGCCCCACCGCCTATTTCCGGATGGATGAGCCTGGCCAGAAACTCCAGGGTGGCGGCAAAGGTGGCCGGCGATGGGCTGCAGATCAAATCCGGGTTAATGACATGAACCCGTTTACTCCTGGCCGCATCAACAACCCGGGCCTTGAGCCATCGCTCCCTTTCCCTGGCGCCGATACCACTCTCTGAGCCCATGATAGCGACAATGATCACCTCCGGATTTTCGGCAATGACCTTTTCATACTTGATTGTCCCCCGTTTCTGGCCCTGGGCAATATTAATGCCGCCGCCGAGGACAATAAAATCGTGGGTAAAGGAGCTTTGCACCGAAGAAAAAAGGGGCTGGGAACCCACCTGCAGAAAAACCTTGCGGGGCTTGCGCTGGGCCACCTGCTGATGGGTCGAGACAACCCGGGCCTGCGCCGCCTCAACGATCTGGACTGCCTCCTCCTCCATACCGAGCAACCTGCCCAGCTCAACAAACTGCGCACAGATCTCCTCAAAGGACGAGGGTTGGCCGAACCTCACAACCCTAAAGCCCATGTCCCTCAGCTTATCAATCTGCTGGGGCTGGGTGAGGTCGGTTGCCAGGATCAGATCAGGACGGAGGCTGACGATCTTTTCGATATTAATCTGCATCACCGAACCAATCTTTTCCTTATGGCGGGCCGCTTCAGGGCGCACACAATAGTTGGTATTGGCCACCAGCCCCTCCCCGGCCCCGAGGAGGTAGATATTTTCGGTATTGGTGGGGCCCAGGGAGATAATTCTTACCCCGTGGCCATCCCCTACCCCCTGGGCCATGATTGGCATGGCCCAGGGGAGACAAAGGCAAAAACAAAGGAGGTATCTCATCAATCAATACTCCCAGTCCAGGCCCAGGGTAAAGACACGGCCCGGCATGGGGTAGCCCTCCACATAGGCGTACTCCTTGGCAAAAAGATTGGCTATCTCAGCCCGCAGACTCAAGGCGCCAGTATTGCCAGACCCCAGGATGCGCTTGACAACACTCAGCTGGACCACGGTAAAACCGCCCACCTCCTCCTCTGGGACCGGAAAGAGGCCGCTCTGCCAATCATCGACTATCTGGGGCCCGGAGTAGGCAAAGTTGAGCCTTGCCGATAACCCATCATAATCCGTGACAGCCAGGCCGTAGGAGCCCTGCCATTCATTGATATACTTGAGATCCAGATCGTTCTCCAGATCCCGGTATGTATGGTGATAGACAAAGCCTGCAAAGATCCTCACCTCATAGGGCCAGGCAAACATGTCGCCGATATCATAGGAAAACTCCCCCTCCACGCCCCTCAACCTCGCCCTGCCGACATTATCCCAGCTTGAACTGCCGGCAGTGACCACGGTCTCAATCTTATCGCGAAAAGAGGTCTGGAAATAGCTGAGACCCGCCTCTAAGGCAGGGCGGCTATAGTGGAGCCCGGCCTCCCAGGTTTGGCTCGACTCCGGATCCAGATCTGGATTGCCCAGATAATGGCTACCCCAGGCGGTATGATAATCGGCGCCCAGCTGGTCAGCCCCTGGCATGACAAAGGCCTGGCCATAATGAACCCTGGCCTTCCACGTCTCGGTCAGCAGATAGGCCAGCCCCGCACTGGGGGTAAGCCTGCTATCCCTTTGCCTCCGGCCGTCAGGTTCCTGCATGGCCACCCCATAGGTGTCATAGCGCAGACCACCATCAATGATAAGGCGCCCTTGCCGAAACAGGCCCTTGCCCAGCAGAAAACCAGCCATATTGTCATATTCAGTCTTCTGGGGCGTCCAGGTGGTCTCCATGTCATAGGCAACCCAGTCCAGGCCGGCAGTCACCGTTGCCCAGGGCCACTCAATACTCAGCTGGGCCTGACTGCCCTGATGATCGGTCTGCTGGCTTGAGGGAACACCATCATCCCAACCACTGGCGTTACTGGCCACCGGATCATGCCAGACATCACGGTCCCGTCCCTGGAAATAACGAAAGAGCCAACTCAGACTGTCCTGGTTGGCGCCGCTATAAACCAAATCACCGGAGTAGAGTTTGGCATCCTTATAATTGTCGAGATCGTTACGGGTCAGATAGCCGGGACCACCGAGATGGTCGCCCTGATAGCCGGTGAGGATCAGGCCGATTCGATGGCCAGGGTAAAAAGAGAGCCCCAGGTTGGCAGAATATCTATCCTGCCGGTCATGGCCGGAGTTATGAAAGGATTGGCCCGCCCCATCCTGGTAGTCGCCCATGGTGGAGCGGGAAAAA
>JAUVQZ010000208.1 GCA_030597865.1 Pseudomonadota bacterium
CCCTTGAGGGTATTGGCAAGGGCGGTAAAATTAACGGCAAAATCAGGCGGCTCAAGGCTGAAACCCTGCCAAGGCAGGCCTGCATAGTCACAGGCCAATCGATAATCGGAATAGGTCGGATTGACAATAACGGCCTTTGTATAGCGACCCATGGCCGGCAGGTCATAGATAAAATCCGTGGTGCCATTGCCTGCCATAACCTGCCGGGGGCGGCAGCCGTTATGATCGGCAAACAGGGAGCAGATCGAACCGCTGGTCGCCTCGGGCAGATAACCGATCTGGTCAATCCCCTTTTCGAGAACCCCCCTGAGGCCCGGCACCATGCCAAGGGGGGAGAGATTGCTGCTCATGTCGATGAGTTCATCAACCTGCAGACCAAGCGAGCTTGCTGTTGCGATGATATTGCCGCCGTGTACAAATGCCATGGGCCTTACTCGTCCTTTAATATGATGGGAAGACCAGCAGCAATAAAAATTACCCGCTGGCTCACCTCTGCCACCTGCTGATTAAGCCAGCCGGCCAGGTCGCGAAAGCGTCGCCCCAGGGCGGCATCGGGGACGATGCCCAGGCCAACCTCATTGGCAACCATCACCACTGTTGCCGGACAGGCAGTGATGCCCTGAACAAATTTGTCGGCCTCCAGGTGAATATCATGGTCTGACAGGTCGGCAAGCAGGAGGTTGGTCAACCACAGGGTAAGGCAATCAATGAGCACCACATCAAAATCATGCGGGGATGATAATATCCGGCCCAGATCCCTGGGTTCTTCAATGAGATGCCAGGAATCACCCCGCCGTTTTTGTTGCATGTCGATCCGTTCACGGAGCTCAGGATCAGGGCCTTTGATCATGGTGGCCACATAGCAGGGCCGCCTGAAATGGCGGGCCACAAACTCTTCAGCCAAACGGCTCTTGCCGCTCCGGCAGCCGCCGAGAAAAAGAACTGTCCCTGGTTGTTTTTCTGGCATGGATCTCCCTAAATTGTAAACAAGCCACGAGGTGGCATAAATGGTTCCCCGTGGTGAATAATAAACTATTTTGGTTAGTTGCTATTGCAGAAACTACTGAAGAATAATCTCTGTGCCCTGCGGGGGCACAAAGAGGAAAAAGGTGTCAGCAAACCTCTTATTAAGAACCATATTGGTAAACCTGATATCGGTGCGACTTTCCAGATGATCAACGAGACGAATACGCCGTAGATCAAAACTGTCTGCGTCCACCCAGAGAAAGAGATGGTGTACCTGGGCATGGGATTTTTTGGGCGTTAGTTTCAGACAATAGCTGCCAGGCTCTGCCATTCTTTCCGAACCTGCCTCAATAAAAAAATCGGCGAGCAGATTGCCCTGGCCGGTGAAAAAGCGATAGGTAAGATCCTCGGCAAGATAGGCCGAGGCCTTGGAGACGATGAGCTGCTTTTCCCGTTCAAGATAAAACGAAACCTCATCACCATCAGAGACCAGCACCTGACGATGTGGTTTCTGATAATCCCAGCGCAACTGCCCAGGCTTCTGGATCACCACCACACCACTGCCCTCCTGGACCCTGCCGTTTAAACCACTCAGGGTTGTCTGCTGCTCAAAGCCAGCCTCAATGGAGGTCATGGTGTCATATTTCCTCTGAACCTTACGGGCAACGGTTTCAGGGTCAAGGCCATAGACCGGTTGGAGCAATCCTAAGCAGATAAGAAGAAATAAAGAAACTGCCACGCTGTTTTTCAAAGATATCATGTGTCAATCCGTACCAGTTCTAAATTCATCTCCCGGCCAAAAACACGGCTGGCCGTGCTCTGGGCGGCCTCGGTGATATCAGAGACATAATAATGGCGTTCTCCACCCAGTGCCAGGCCCTCGGCAAAAGATGGATTATCGGTCAGGAATTTCTTAAGGGCGTGGGCCACAGCCAGGGAAGAATCAATCACCTTGACCCGTCGACCCATGCGCGGTTTGATCATATGGCTGAGCAAGGGGTAATGGGTACAGCCGAGAACCAGGGTGTCAACGCCATGGGATCTTAAGGGATGGAGGTAGCGGCGGAGGATCATCTTGGTCTCCCTCTTGGCAAGCCAGCCCTCCTCCACCAGGGGAACCAACAAGGGACAGGACTGGGAAAAAACCCTGGCCGAGGGGTTCAGGGTGCATATCTCCTGCTCATAGATATTGGAACTGATGGTGGCCCTGGTGCCAATGACGCCAATGCGCCCTGAAACGGAAGACTTTACAGCCTGGGCAACCGCCGGGCTGATAACCTCCATGATGGGCACGTCATACTCCTGCTGGAGGAGATGGCCGGCAACGCTGGCCGCCGTATTACAGGCGACGATAATAAGCTTGGCCCCCTTGGCAAGCAGAAAGTCGCAGTTTTGGCGGGCATACTGACTGATGGTGGATGGGCTCTTGGAACCATAGGGTGTCCTGGCCACATCACCAAAATAGATGATAGATCGCTCCGGCAGCACCTCTTCAACAGCCCGGGCCACTGTCATGCCGCCAACACCCGAATCAAAAATCCCGATCATAACTGACCCGTAAAAAAAATAAATCGCATTTGATCACATAGAAGATGCGCCCAATCAAACTCCATAAACGCCATCTTTTTAACACAGAAAAAAAGTCCCTGCGCCAAAAAAATGGGGTGATCGGGTCGTGGACCCGATCACCCCAGAGATACTGTAATGCCAGAAAATCAGCCCTTCTTGCGTGGTCGTGCGGCTTTCTTTTTAACGGTTTTACCCTTTCCCTTTCTCGCCTCAATGGCTTTGCGAAGGTTATCAGGAAGCCCACGGGCCTTACCCGCCTTCTTCCGCTTTTCGGAAAGTGCCTTGGCACACAGGGGCTGGCGCAACGGCAAACCATACTTCTGGCGATAGGAACGACCATCAAGGCCATGGGAGCGAAGATGTTTAGGAGAGAGCATCTTAAAAGACTCTCCGCACTCAAGGCATATAATCTTATTTTTTAGAATAGACTTACCCGGTGCAACATCAACAGTAGTCGTTGTTGCTTCAGCAGACTCGCCTGCTTCTGCCTGGGCCTCGACCGCTTGCAGGGATTGCAGTGAGTTAAAGGTACCGCTCAAGGCGGCAGCAACATCTTCGGTGGACATTGAGGTGCCTTGACATTGTGATTTAACAATATCAGCAGCCATCTCCAAAAGTGATTTAGCCATAATTTCTCCTTAGTAACTTCTCTATACTCGTTGTTGGAATATACTACTCATTTACCAAAAATGAATATTACCATAGCACTACAACTTGTTAATATCAAATTTTCACTACTGTTTTTATTTTTAAAATAAAAATAAAAACCTCATACAGCCCTTAACGACCATCGAAAATATTAAAATATGGCTGGCGAGAAATCCCTATCATATACAGCAGCGGACAAAGGAATCATACCTTCTAAGAAGGGAGAGAAAACAGCAGTATAATTTTAAAGAGACTTAAGAATCAAGAAAGGGGAGAAAGAAAAGGTTATCAATCTTTACCACAACGACGATCTACCACATAATTAGACCCTTCCTTCTGCTTAACATAATGTTTCAGCTGAGATGCGGCATTGGCGACTTCTGCAGAATGGCTGAACGTATGATTACCAGTGGGAATGACGGCAATGGAAAGACTGAGCAGTTCAAATGTTGTTTCCCTTCCCTGACGATCTTTTTCAACATAACAACCTGCCTCAATGTCCTCTTTTGAAAGGAACATATTACGAACGACCTCAAAATGAGCAAGTACACGTGTACAGGTTTCATCAATCAGGTCTTTTGGAACAATAAACAAGAAGTCATCACCACCGACATGGCCCACAAAACTCGTATGCCGGGCCAACTCCTCCATAACATTTACAATAATTCTGGCCACCATAAGGATGACATCATCGCCCTGGGAGAAACCGTAGCGATCATTATATGGTTTAAAATTATCAATATCCACATAACAGACGCCAGAGCTCTCTTCCGACTCGATACTCTTCTGGATAGCCCGGAGAATGGAGGTATTGCCGGGAAGACGACTCAAAGGGTTATTATCAAAGACCCTGCCCATCCGTGCCTCGGCAAGACGAATCCGGGCCAAGAGATTATCTGAATCCACCGGCCTCACGAGTATATCATCAACCGCATACCCATCCCAGTCCAGGGTGCTGAGCTCTTGGGCCTCGATAACCAACAGGATGGGCATATTGGTCTTCTGCAAGCAGGCCTTGGCCGCATTAAGAAGATCCATACAGCCGGGAAGATTCTTACCAAGGATGAGCATATCTGGCGGATCTTCCAAGACAACGGCAATGGCAGCCTGGGAGGAGGCGTGACTAAGGATCTGATAGCCACTGGCCTTCAAGATGAGACTCGACTCTTCGGTGACCAGGACATCACCGGCAAAAAGAAGACGGGCCATAAACGAAAGACTCCTATTGAGTTTACCAAGCTATTGCAAAGGTAGAAGGCGGGAAAAAACAAAATGCGGCCATCTGAATGCCGTTGAAATAAAAAATGGCGGGAAACTACAGCCCAGGTGTGAAAATGGGCACCCCAAGGTCTCGCATACTAACCCTGGTTAGGGTTCTCTAATTCAGCCTTGATATCAAGGCTGAAACCTTTCACATCCCAGAGATTCTCTTCGACCTCCTCAAGAATCTCATCAAGATCCGTGGCAGAGAGGCCCAGCCCCTCCCAGGCGACCTTGCTTAGGGGGGGAACCCAGATATCGGCGCCATGGCCATAGCCGAGACCACGGATCAAGACGTCACTAAAATGGAGGATGGCGGAGGCAAGGGGCTCTTCCTTGGCATTTTTCGGCGCATGGTGGCAGGCAATGGGCTCAACAAGCTTCCTGGGCAGAAACCAGCTCTTGGCCAGCCAACCGCCGACCTCGGCATGATCAAGGCCGAGAACCATGCGTTCGGCCTCACACATGGAAATCTTTTTCATCTCCACCCTGTTGAGAATCTCATCATACTGTTCCGGCAACTCCATCTTCACCGCTACCTTGCCGATATCATGGATGAGGCCAGCCGTACTGACCTCTTC
>JAUVQZ010000222.1 GCA_030597865.1 Pseudomonadota bacterium
GACAAAAAAAGCCGGCAGGAGAAATCTCCTGCCGGCTTTTTTTGTCTTATTTTCCCTTGCGGGATTCCTAGAGCATTTCCTTAAAGGTCTTAACGATGCCAGCGCTGTCAAGGTCCTGGCTGGCATAGAGATCAGCGGGCTTGCCGGAAGCGCCGTAGCGGGTCACACCCAGGCGTTTGAAGGTGGCGGCCAGACCGTTATCAGCAATAACAGTGGCGACAATGGCGCCAAGTCCGGTGTCCACATGATGATCTTCCACGGTGAGAACCGGCCCCTTTTGGGCAGCCTCAACAATTGCATCCCTGTCCACCGGAGCAATGGAGGCCATCACCAGCACACCCACATCATGGCCCTCATCCTTTAATCCCTGCCAGGCCTCCATGACATTAGGAGTCACGGCGCCATAGGTGATGATGGTGCCGGCCTTACCGCTGCGGACCCAGTCGCCCTTGCCCGGGGTAAACCGGTAGTCATTGCCAAAGAAGGGGGTGCCGTCTTCGGCAAGGATTGGCGCCATTTTGGAACGACCCATGCCCACAAAAACATTGCCGGAATCTACGGTGGCAGTGCGGATCACCCGATCGGTCTGGTTGGGGTCAGCAGGAATATAGACGTTAAAGCGGAAATAATTGCGCATCAGACCGATATAATCGATGCCCTGATGGGTGGGGCCGTCTTCGCCCACATCAAGACCGCAATGGGTGGCAACCACCTTGAAGTTTGTCTCGTTGATATCGGAGATACGATTCTGGTTATAGACCTCGGAAACGGCAAAGACGCCAAAGGTGGAGAAGAAACAGGCAATCTCCTCGCGGCTGATGGCGGCGCCCATGGAGGCGGCATGATGCTCCTGGATACCGGCCTCAAAATAGGCGGTGGGGCTATGCTTATGGAAATCTCCCATCTTCACTGAGCCTTCCAGGTCACAGGAGATACCGGCAATCTTGATGGCGCCGCCGACATTATTATCCTTAGCCAGGCTGTGCAGGGCATTACCATAGGCAGACCGGCAATCGGTCTTGCTGTCATAGGTGATTGGTTCGCCGCCAACGATATCCGGATAGCGGACGACATTTTTCATCTTGGTGTTGGTGGCCACCGGGGCCTTGCGCAGCTCGGCCCATTTGTCAAAATCATTGTCCACCCCCAGCTCCTTAAAGGCCTCGGCCAGCTGTTCCTGGTTCAGGGGTGAGCCGTGATATTTGGACAGATTCTCCATAAAGGAGATACCCTTGGCCATAACGGTCCGCGCCTCAATCATGGTGGGTTTGTCTGTCTTTGCAACCTCGCCGAGATAGGCCTTACGGAAGGTCTGGAAGAACTTATTGGTATCATGGCCGTCATCAAGCTTGATGACATTCCAGCCAGACACCTCAAAAAGACCGGTGACATCGATATCCATCACCTCCTCAGTGGTGCCGCAGATCTGGATATGGTTACGGTCAACAATGACGATGAGATTACCCAGGTTATACTTATTGGCATAGCGCATGGCCTCGGCGATCTGCCCCTTCTGCTGCTCGCCATCACCCATGTAACAGATGACCTTCTGGTCTGAGCCCTTCATCTTAAAGGCCTGGGCCATACCCACGGCAGTGGAGAGTCCCTGGCCAAGATTACCGGTATCCCACTCGACACCGGGGACGATACGCTCCACGTGACCGGGAAAGCCGGAGCCGGCCCGTCTGAAACCGGTGAGAAAATCCTCCTCCGTAAAATAGCCGTTTTCGGCAAGCACGGAGTAGACACCTGGAGAGACATGGCCGATACTCATCAGCACCCGGTCACGGCCCTGCCACTGGCTATCCTTGGGGTCATGCTTGATGCAGCCATAGGTAACAAGCAGCATGTCCAGGGTGGACAGCGAACCGCCGGGGTGGCCGGAGGCGGCCAGGGAGGTGGAAAGCAGAATGCGGCGGGCGCAGACCCTACGCATCTCAGCCAGTTTTGCAATTTCATCGCCGGTGAGCTCGGTATTTTGAAGATTCAGCTCCAGTGCCATTGTTTTTTCTCCGTTTTTATAATCTACAGTGATAACTCCTGAAGGAATCAGGGAATTATCACCTTTATATATTCCAAAAAGATGCTTTGTGGTTTAAAAACCAAGTCCAGATTATTGCTACCCATGTGTCTGTTCAAAAATCGGTCATTTTGTTCGAGATCAAGGAACAGTGGAATTAAAAAGCGCAGCATATAGGCATATGTGAGCATTTTTCATTCCGCTGTGACGCAGAGATCGGACAGGTAAGCAAGCCTGCGCGACTCCAAAAGGGCCATTTATGGGCAGGCACCCTGGAAAATGGCCGCCATCTTACCCTTAATTACCGGAAGTCGCGAGTGAAAAAAACATGACACCCCCCCCATTTGCCATAGGCTCCGTAACTATCGAACATCCTTTTGTTCTTGCCCCCCTGGCCGGTTACACCGACCTGCCCTTTCGCCTGCTCTGCCGTGAATTTGGGGCGGGCCTGGTCTACTCGGAGATGATCTCCTGCCACGGCCTGGTCTATGACCAGAACAAGACCCGGGAGATGATCGCCACGGTCCCTGACGAGCAGCCCATGGCCCTGCAGCTCTTTGGCAGCGAACCGGAGATCATGGGCCAGGCCGCAGCCATCATCGACAGAGAACCGGTGGCCATGATCGATATCAATATGGGTTGTCCGGTGCGCAAGGTCATTAAGAAGGGGGCGGGCAGCGCCCTGATGCAGACCCCCCGCCGGGCTGAAGAGATCATCCGCCAGGTGGTGGCCAATACCTCAAAGCCGGTGACCGTCAAGATCCGCACCGGCTGGAACCACCACTCCATCAACGGTCCTGAGTTTGCAAGGATGGCCCAAGAGGCCGGGGCATCCGCCCTGGCCATCCACGCCCGGACCTGGAGCGACGGCTTCTCCGGCACCGTTGATTATTCGGTTATTACCAAGGTCAAGGAGACCCTCTCCATCCCGGTGATCGGCAACGGCGATATCCACAGCTACGATGAGGGCATCAAGCTCATGAACGAGACCGGCTGCGACGGGGTGATGATCGGCCGCGCCACCTTGGGCGCGCCCTGGATTTTCTCGCCGAACATTAACATCGAGCCATCCCGCGCCCTGCGCCTCAAGGCCCTCAGCCGCCACCTGGAACTCATTGACCAATTCCTGCCCGCTGAACGGCTGCTGGGCAAGATCAAGAACCACGCCGGCAAATACATTAAGGGCATGCCGGGAAGCGCAACATTCAGAAGAAAGATATTTGAACAAGACACCTTTGCCTCCTTGCATAATTACATTGATAACATGCGTAGTTAGCCGCCTGCCTCCAGCAGAATTTCCCTTTACAGATAGCGCAGTTATGTCGTATTATGGCCCACCGCGTTCTTATTTTTTTGATGATATCCCCTGTAAAAAGTCGCTGGCACCGAAACCATGTGACACTCAATCAGCTCAGCAGACCTGTGGGATTCCGACAAGAACAGGGCCGGTGGTCGGCACATTACCTTTCAAAATCTGCGCTATCTGCGCGGCCATCAATCGTTAAGATTAAAAAGTGTAACAGGGCCTAACCGGATGATCTCCTGGACATTCCACACCCAACGACTAAAAAAGACAACACCCTCAATGTTCATTCGCAGCTCTGTTTTGCTGTTGTTCATCGCAGTCTCTCTTTTGTCCAGTCAATCTTCCCTGGCCGCCATCTCCTTTCGAGCTGCCTCATCTGCCACCTCCCAATCAGCAACCAGTGGCAGCGTTTCTGCCACTTCAGGCAACTATGCCGAAACTACAGATTGTGATTCTGTTAACCCCTCGATTCCACCCGGCAATATCGGCGACCTCCTCATCGCCCAGATTGTCGCCCGCGAAGGCGATGCCACGGTCACCATGCCTGGTTGGAATACATTATTTTCCGACAACGTGGCCGGGGAAAATTATCAGGCCCTTCTCTTCTGGCGCAACGCCACCAACACTGACCCAAGCACAGTAAGCCAGGAAGACACCTGCAACCACCTGATGGCCATAATCACCCGGTTCAGCAATGTTGACACAGCACAACCCCTAGAGCTCCACCCCCTACCCGCCACTAATTGGAACTATTCCGACGCCGACAATGTCGACACCGGCACCCAGGTCATCACTGTTGCCAACTCCATGCTGGTGCTTGCCTCTTTTGTTGCTGACAACAGAACCCTTGACGAACCCGGCACATTCACCCAACTCTATGACATCGCCGACCGCAGTGGTCGTGACGCAGGTTTCTCACTCAATTACCGCAGCGAAGCAACGACCGGAACCAGCGGTCCGTTTAACAACAGAGATCTTTCAGGCGGGGGCA
>JAUVQZ010000147.1 GCA_030597865.1 Pseudomonadota bacterium
ATCTGGCCATTTTCAACGATATCGATCTCCTGGGTGTTGCCAAGGAACGGGGGGGGGAGGGTGAGAAACTGTATCGGCCAGGAAGGAAGAATCCTCACCACCTGGCGCGGCACTCCCAGCTCCTTCTCTTTTTGATGCGGATTCGTGATGAGTCCCATCGCTATGGTGTTACCTTTCATCGCAGGTTGCGTAAAAAAAGGACGTTGTCTTGCGAGCTTGATTATATTGCCGGCATCGGTCCTGCCAGGCGGCAAAAAATGCTCCGCCATTTCGGCAGCGTCAAAGGGGTTAAGAAAGCCTCCGTAAAGGAGCTTGAAGAGGTTGATACCATTGGTGCAGAGCTTGCTCAAACTATCTTTCAGGCCCTGCACGCCCCAGGCAAAAGGCAGATATGACAAACAGTAATTGACAGCCTTGGGAACCATTGTTAGAAGTCCATTTAATAGAATTTTTTTCCAATACCATTCTTTCCAGGCCTTTTGGCAGGAATTTTAAAGCTCAGTGGCTTTGCCAGCATAGGCTGACCCGCTGTTATACAATGGAGATGTAATAACCATGTGGGAATATACAGATAAAGTTAAGGATCATTTTCTTAATCCGAGGAATGTCGGAGAGATAGAGGATGCCGATGGGGTGGGGGATGTTGGTTCCCTGTCCTGTGGTGATGCCCTGAAATTCACCTTTAAACTGGGTGAGGATGGCCGCATTGTTGATGCCAAGTTCAAGACCTTTGGCTGTGCCAGTGCCATTGCCTCATCATCTGCCCTTACCCTGATGGTCATAGGTCTGACCCTGGATGAGGCTGAGAAAATCACCAATGAGGACCTGGCCGATTTTCTGGGTGGTCTTCCCAAGGAAAAGATGCATTGTTCTGTCATGGGCCGTGAGGCCTTGGAGGCCGCCATTGCCAATTATCGCGGCGTAGCACTGCCCCAGGCCGAGGGTGAGGTGGTTTGCGAGTGTTTCGGGGTCACCGATGTTGAGATCCGCCGGGCCGTTGAGGAGAGCAGTCTTAAAACCATCGAAGAGGTGACCAATTTTACCAAGGCCGGCGGCGGTTGCGGTAAGTGCGAGGAGCGTATCCAGGAGTTGATTGACGAGGTCAGCAAAAGCGCCCCGAAAATCATACCCATGACCGGCCCTGCGCGTTTGACCACTGTCAAGAAGATCAAGATGATCGAGGATGTCTTTGATCGCGAGATCAGGCCCAACCTGAAAAAAGATGGCGGTGACATAGAACTCATCGATGTGGATGGCGATTACGTCATGGTATCCCTGCGCGGATCCTGTGTCAGCTGCGCAAAATCCCAAATCACCCTGAAGGAGTATGTTGAAAAGAAACTTCGGGAAGAGGTTCTTGAGACCCTGATCGTTGAGGAGAGCAAAGGATGAGTCAGCCAAAAACCATTTACATGGACATTAATGCCACCACCCGGGTTGCCCCCGAAGTCCTGGAGACCATGTTGCCCTATTTCAGTGAGCTCTACGGCAACCCCTCGTCAATGCATAGCTTTGGTGATCAGGTTGGCGGCGCAGTGAAAAAGGCCAGGCAGCAGATTGCCGATCTGCTGGGTGCCCATCCTGATGAGATTATTTTCACCAGCTGTGGCACTGAGAGCGACTCCACCGCCATCTTCTCCGCCCTCCAGACCTCCACAGAAAAACGTCATATCGTCACCACCAGGGTTGAGCATCCGGCGGTCAAGAATCTCTGTGAGAACCTTGACCGCCTCACCGGTCATAAGCATCGCGTTACCCAGCTCCCTGTTGAGAGTGACGGCACCATTGATCTGAAGCGTTATGAGGATGCCCTGGCCGATGATACGGCCATTGTCAGTGTTATGTGGGCCAATAACGAGACAGGTGTCATTTTTCCCATTGATGAAATGGCCAGGATCGCCAAGAATCGCGGCATCCTCTTTCACACCGATGCCGTGCAGGCCGTGGGCAAGCTGCCCATCAACCTGGCTGAGACCCCGGTGGATTTTCTCTCCCTCTCCGGCCACAAGCTTCATGCCCCTAAGGGTATAGGCGTACTTTATGTCCGCAAGCGTACCCCGTACATGCCTTTTCTCCTGGGGGGCCACCAGGAGCATGGCCGCCGGGGCGGTACAGAGAATGTTGCCTCCCTTATCGGGCTTGGTAAGGCCTGTGAGCTGGCTGGTCAGAATATGCGCAAGGAAAACACCATGGTGCGGGTCCTGCGTGACAAACTCGAAAATGGCCTGATAAAGGCCATCCCCAACACCATCCTCAACGGTCACAAGATAGACAGGCTTCCTAATACCACCAATGTCAGCTTTGAATATGTTGAAGGGGAGGCCATCTTGCTCCATCTGGATCGTTTCGGGATCTGCGCCTCTTCGGGATCTGCCTGTACGTCCGGCTCCCTGGAGCCTTCCCATGTGTTGCGGGCCATGGGCGTGCCGTTTACCGCGGCCCACGGTTCCATTCGCTTTAGCCTGAGTGTTTATAATACGGAGGATGAGGTTGACTTTATCCTGGAGAAATTGCCCCCCATCATCGCCAATCTGCGCGAGATGTCTCCTTTCTGGGAGGATCGTCATAAAATCGGTGGCGGTGGTTCCTGTGGCAGTTGCGGCTGCGGCAAATAAAACTAAGGATAAGGGGGGGTGGCCATTGCCCCCCCCCTTATCATTCCTCAAACTTTGAACCCCTGGGGCAGATATGATTGTCATCCCACCATCCTACGAGATATTAAACGACCTTGATCAGCAGAGCCTTGCCCTTCGTATCGAGGCCTGTGGCCGCCTGTGCTATAAGAGTGAAGATAAGATTACTGATGAGTCTGCCCCGGTTTTTATCAGAAATATCTTAAAGCATGGCCATAACTCTGTGGCGGAAATGGCTGTTGTTACGCTGGAAGTGGTCGTTGAGAAGGAGTCCCTGGCCGTTCAGCTTTTTAAGGGCCTGCCCAGGTATCTGAACATCGATATGTTGGAGAAAAATATCCTGCTGATCACGGCATCGGTGCGGGCCTTCAGGGAGCTCTATCTGGAGCATGGCAATCTGAAGATCGTTAAGGCCATCACCGCCTTTCTCCTTAGGAGGCACCCCCTCTTTTTTGAAGATATTACCCCGGAGCGCGGCATCGTGCCCCAGAGCGGTATCATGGTCAAGAAGCTCTATCTCTCAGAGGTGGAGAACCTGCCCAGCCATCTTTTTGCCCGGCATCGCTATCTGGCCGTGAAATTCACGGTGAATCGGGCCGTCACCCATGAAATGGTACGACACCGTCCCTGCACCTTCCTCCAGGAGAGCCAGCGCTATTGCCGCTATGGCACTGATAAGTTCGGCAACCAGGTCACCTTTATCAAGCCTCTTTTCTATGATGATGAGGAGGGTGACGAGTATAAGCTGTGGGTTCAGGCCATGGAAGAGACCGAAAGGCTCTACCTCAAGCTCCTTGAGACCTCCACACCCCAGGCGGCCCGTACAGTGTTGCCCAACTCGTGTAAAACCGAGTTGATCGTCTACGCCAATCTTATGCAATGGGTTCATATGTTTAAACTGCGGGTGGCCAAGGGCGCTGATCCTTCCATGCGGGAGGTCATGATCCCGCTTCTTGCTGATTTTGCCGAGCAATTCCCCGAGGTGTTTGGCGCCTTGGTGTCAGAGTAGGGCTGGTGCTATGTAAACTTTAAATCTTTGGCTAGGGGTTTAGCGGTTTTGGCTATGAGGGGTGCATGGGCTTATGCCTGGCATCCCTCATGGCCTAAACCGCTAACAACCTGAAGGGTGACAGAGGTGCGAAGATTAAGGGTTTACACTGCACCGGGTAGCAATAATTTCTTCGTTGTTACCAATTCCTTCCTTTGCAAGCTCCGTCACTTTTGTGACGGAGCTTTTCCATGTGTGGACCAAAATAAGTAGTTCTGCGGATTGCCTTTTTTAAATAATTAGGGTAATTACACGGGGCTTTTTCTAATTATATCAAGGTTCAATTACAATGTTAATTTGAGTGGTTATTTCTAAGACCACTTATTTTTTTAAGCTAATGATGGGTTTTAGACCCTGTCTTAGTGAAACTTTTTATGGAGGGAAAAATGGCTCTTGATCCTACAAAACATGCTGATTGGGAAATTGCCCAGGATGCAGAGAAGAACATGAAAACCGTCTATGAGCTTGGCGAGATGCTCGGTCTTGAAAAAGAAGAGCTTCTGCCCTATGGCCACTATGTTGGTAAGCTTGACTTTAATAAGATCATGGCTCGTCTTGGTGACAAGCCTGACGGTAAGTATGTTGATGTAACCGCGATTTCCCCCACCCCCCTTGGCGAAGGTAAGTCCACCTGTGCCATGGGTCTTGTTCAGGGTCTTGGTAAGCGTAATAAGTCTGTTGTTGGTGCCATTCGCCAGCCCTCAGGCGGCCCCACCATGAACATCAAGGGTTCTGCTGCCGGCGGTGGTCTTGCCCAGTGTATTCCCCTCACCGAGTTTTCCCTTGGTCTCACCGGTGATATCAACGCCATCATGAACGCCCATAACCTGGGTATGGTGGCTCTGACCGCTCGTATGCAGCATGAGAACAACTACACCGATGAGCAGCTTGGCAAACGTAACCTCAAGCGTCTGGATATCCATCCCAAGAAGATAGAGTTCAACTGGATCATGGATTTCTGTGCCCAGGCCCTGAGGGATATCACCATTGGTCAGGGACCTGGCAAGATGGACGGCTTCACCATGAAGTCCTCCTTTGCCATTGCCGTATCCTCCGAGATTATGGCCATCCTCTCCATTGCCAATGACCTGGCTGATATGCGTCGCCGCATCGCCAAGATCGTTGTGGCCTACGATAAGCAGGATCGTCCCATCACCACTGCTGATCTTGAGGTGGACGGCGCCATGACCGCCTGGATGGTTCAGGCCATTAACCCCAACATCATGCAGACCCTGGAAGGTCAGCCGGTTCTGGTTCATGCCGGTCCCTTTGCCAATATCGCCATTGGTCAGTCCTCTGTTATTGCTGACCGTGTTGGTCTCAAGGTTGCTGATTACAACGTTACCGAGTCCGGCTTTGGTGCTGATATCGGCTTTGAGAAGTTCTGGAACCTCAAGTGCCGCTTCTCCGGCAATAAGCCCAACTGTGCCGTTGTTGTGGCCACCATCCGCGCCCTTAAATGTCACGGCGGCGCTCCCATCCCCGTACCTGGTAAGCCCATGCCTGCCGAGTATGGTAAGGAGAATGTCGGCTGGGTTGAGGAGGGTTGTAAAAACCTCCTGCACCACATTGAGACCGTTAAGAAGGCAGGCATCAACCCTGTTGTCTGTATCAACGCCTTTTTTACCGATACCGACAATGAGATCAAGGCCGTTCGCCGCATCTGTGAGGCTGCCGGTGCCCGTGTTGCCCTGTCCCGTCATTGGGAGCATGGTGGCGATGGTGCCCTGGAGTTTGCTGACGCCGTTGTTGACGCCTGTGAAGAGCCCAATGACTTCAAGTTCCTCTACGACCTCTCCGATCCCCTTGAGAAGCGTATTGATCTCATTGCCAAAGAGGTATACGGCGCTGATGGCGTTACCTACACCCCTGAGGCCCAGGTCAAGCTCAAGCGTCTTGAGGCTGATCCTGAACTGAAGGAGATGGGAACCTGTATGGTTAAGACCCATCTCTCCCTGTCCCATAACCCTGCCCTGAAGGGTACTCCCAAGGGTTGGACCCTGCCCATCCGCGACATCCTCACCTACAAGGGTGCTGGTTTTGTGGTACCGGTTGCCGGGGCCATCAGCCTCATGCCCGGTACTGGTTCTGATCCGGCCTACCGTCGTATTGATGTTGATGTGGAGACTGGTAAGGTTAAGGGTGTTTTCTAAGGAAACTAATCCCTTACAGGTTGCCTTATAAAAAAAGCAGAGCCATTTATGGCTCTGCTTTTTTTATGGGCACCATGGAGAATAAGGTTGCATCCAGGTGAGCTCTTCTTCTAGTATGAATAGTTGGTATTTTAGTTGTTATAGGCGTGTAAACTCTTCTTGATTATTTTCCTTTATGAGCGCAAGCAAACCAAAATCAGGCAATAAGAGCAGTCTTTCTGCATCTGTTAAGGACCAATCCGGGGCCGGAAAGCTAAAGATCGGTGAGATCCTTCGGAAAGAGGGGCAGATCACCAAGAATATGCTTGATCAGGCCGTTGAGATTCAGAAAAAGCAGGGCGGGCGTCTCAGCTCTATCCTTCTCGCTCTTGGCTATATTGATGAGGACACGGTTTGCAAGATCCTTAGTCGTGTTCAGAACTTCACCGTCATCACCATAAAGGACGAGCATCCCAACAAGGAGGTTTTTGAGCTGGTGCCCTTTGAGCTTGCTAAAAAGTTCATGGTGCTGCCCATCCGTAAGACGGACAAGACCCTGCAGATCACCATGGCCGAGCCCACCGACACCCAGGCCGTGGATGAGCTGCAGTTTGAGTTGAAGCTTGGTCTCTCTGTGGGGGTCTCCACGGAACGTGACATCGTTGATGGTTTTAAGGAATATTATAAAATTTCGGATGAGGAGTATCGTGAGTTACTCCAGGTAGAGGAGGGGGGTGAAGAAGAGGAAGAGATAACCAGCATTGACGATTTTGGCTCCCTTGCCTCGGAGGTGGCTGATGATATGGCCATTGAGGCCGATGATTTTGACGAGGGACCGGAGGAGTTTTCCGCCTCTGATGCGCCGATCATCAAGCTTGTTAACGGTATTCTGATTAAGGCGGTCAAGGACGGGGTCAGTGATGTCCATATCGAACCCTATGAAAAGAATCTCCAGGTGCGTTACCGCCTTGATGGTTCCCTCTATAAGTCCATGAATCTGCCCATTGGCATCAAGAATGCCCTGACCTCCAGGATGAAGATCCTCGCCACCCTGGATATCACCGAACGCCGGGTGCCCCAGGATGGTCGTATCAAGATGCGCATCGGCAAAAATAGGGTGGTTGATTTTCGTGTCTCCACCCTGCCCACCCTCTGGGGTGAGTCCATTGTTCTGCGTATCCTGGATAAGAGCTCCCTTAATGTTGACCTTGTTAAGCTTGGTTTCGAGGTGGAAACCTTTGATGCCCTGAAGCGTTGTCTAAAGCGACCCCAGGGGCTGCTGCTTGTCACCGGCCCCACCGGTTCAGGTAAGACGGTAACCCTCTACTCTGCCCTGAACTCCTTGAACAAGGAGGACACCAAGATCCTCACCGCCGAGGATCCGGTGGAGTTCAACTTTAAGGGGATTAATCAGGTCAATGTCCACCAGGAGGTGGGCATGACCTTTCCCGCCGCTCTTAAGGCCTTCCTTCGTCAGGATCCTGATATCATCATGGTGGGTGAGATTCG
>JAUVQZ010000269.1 GCA_030597865.1 Pseudomonadota bacterium
AAGGGACGGCTTTGCGCCTATGTATGTTACGGGGCATCCGTGAGCTCTATTTTTCCATGCCTATCCTGATTGTTGCCATGGCCCCTCTGGCCTGTACGAAGTCATCCTGTTTTCCAAATTCCTGGAGTTATCATTGTGGCCGTTAAGGTAGAGAGCGCACGGGTTGGCAGGCGTTTTGCAGCCCATGGCTAATGCCTTTCAGGGCTTGATTTCTGATTTTATGCAGTACATATTAACGATATGTTTCTTCGGATTGGTTCGTCAATTGTCTAGGGTTTTGCCGTTGTTTCTTTACCGTGGCCCTCACGCTGAGCCAAGGGGGAAATGATTATTAAACCGGCTCAAAACCTATTTTGCTGATGGTCTCTTTGATGCTTTCAATGTTTACATCTGGATCGGCCGTGTAGCTCGCCTCCGAGGTTTCAAGATTCACAGAGACATCGGTGACCCCCTCAATACCCTCCAAGGCTTGGGTCACTGAGGAAACGCAGTGTTGACATTTCATACCGTTGATTTTAATCATTGCCATAATCTAGCTCCTTTTCCATATAATACGTTCATGTAATGATGTGAGTAATCTAGAATAAGATTAAATAGATACCTATTTTATAACACATAAATTTAATAATACCATGCCCTATGAAGCAAGGATTTTTTTATGTTCTAACCCTGTTGTGGGTGGAGATATCCTTGCAAAGGTTTTTTTATGAATAATGAGTGTATAAAAAAAATATCGCTACCTATCCGCGGAATGCACTGCGCCTCCTGTTCATCGCGCCTTGACAAGGTTGTTGGCTCCTTGGTGGGTGTTGAGGTGTGTTCCGTTAATCTCGCCACTGAGACCATGATCCTTGAGTGTGACGAGGGTCGCATATCGGTCGATGAAATTGCCCGTCAGATCAAGGGCTTAGGGTTCGAAGCTGTGGTTGCGGCAGATACGAGGCAGGAGGTTATCCTCGATATCAAGGGGATGAGCTGCGCCTCCTGTTCCAGTCGGATAGAAAAGGTGGTGGGCTTGCTGGAAGGGGTTGATCGCTGCTCAGTTAACCTTGCCGCTGAAAAGGCCACCCTGATCTTTGATGCGGATAGTATCAGGGTGCGTGATGTTGTCCGAACCATCAAGGATATCGGCTTTGACGCATCCGTTGGTCAGGTGGGGGGGCAGTCCTCCTTTGCTGCAAAGCAGCGGCAGGACCAGGAACGGTTAAGGGCCATGGTTCGTCGCCTCTGGCCCGCCCTTGTTTTAGCCACCCTGGTTATGGTTTTTTCCATGGGGGAGATGGTCGGCCTCTCGCTTCCGGCTTGGGTGAGTCCAGGGCAGGAACCCTTTCGCTTCGCCCTGATCCAATTTTTTCTGGTTGTCCCGGTTCTTTGGTTGGGGAGGAGTTTTTATCTCATCGGCATTCCCGCCCTTATCCGGAAGGCCCCTAATATGGATTCCCTCATTGCCGTGGGCACCGGCGCCGCTTTTATCTATTCGACCTGGAATCTCATTGAAATAGGACTGGGGATCGATCCCTTTCATAGGGCCCATGATCTTTATTTTGAATCGGCCGCCATGCTCATTGCCTTGGTGTCACTGGGTAAATTTCTCGAGGCCCGTTCAAAGCTGAAGACCTCCGATGCGATTAGTAAGCTTATGGAGCTGGCACCTGTGACGGCGATCTTGCTCAAAGATGGTGAGCAGGCAGAAATTCTGGTTGATGACATTGTCAAAGGTGATCATATTCTCGTCCGTCCCGGTGACAGAGTTGCCATGGACGGTGTGGTTTTGAGTGGTGAATCAGCGGTGGATGAGTCCATGCTTACCGGAGAAAGCCTGGCCCTGAAGAAAAGGCCTGGTGATATGGTCTATGGTGGGACATTGAATAAGAATGGCGCCCTCACCGTTGTTGCCGACAAGGTGGGCCAGGATACCATGCTGGCCCGCATTGTCAGGATGGTTCAGGATGCCCAGGGCTCTAAGGCGCCCATCGCAAATCTTGCCGACAGGATCAGTCTGTATTTTGTGCCCACGGTCATGGTCCTTGCCCTGGTGGCTGGCCTGTCGTGGTATTTCATCGGCCAGGCCGATTTTACCTTTGCCCTGCGCATTTTCATAGCAGTGCTGGTCATTGCCTGTCCATGCGCCATGGGCCTGGCAACCCCCACCTCAATTATGGTTGGTACCGGCCGGGGCGCCCAGCTCGGGGTACTGGTGAAAAATGGTGAGGCCCTGGAGATGGCGCAAAGGGTACAAACCATCGTCTTTGACAAGACCGGAACCCTAACCCATGGCAGGCCCTCCCTGACTGATTTCCTTCTCTTTTCTGATAGGTTTGACCAGGACGCCCTGCTCACTCTTCTTGCTTCAGCGGAAAGCAGTTCAGAGCATCCCCTGGCCGAGGCCCTGGTCAGTTATGCCAAGAAAAAGCAGGTTCCCTTTTCACCTCCCCATTCCTTTCAGGCCATTCCAGGTAAAGGTATTGAGGCCGAGATTTCTTATCAAGAAGAGATCTGCGAGCTTCACCTTGGCAATATAACCCTTATGGAAGACAGGAATGTTCTGGGATTATCTGCGGATGTTTTATCCCGGGCCGAAGCTCTGTCAGCTGACGGCAAAACAGCCATCTATCTTGCTGTCGATAATAGGCTGCAGGCCATTGTCGGTGTTGCCGATCATATCAAGGCAGAGACCCCGGCAACAATTAACAAGCTGCGGGCCATGGGGATTGAGGTGGTGATGCTCACCGGCGACAATGAAAAAACTGCCCACGCCATTGCGGCCGAGGCCGGGATTGATCGGGTCATTGCCGGGGTTCTTCCCGATCATAAGGCCCAGGAGGTGGAGAGGCTTCAGCAGGAGGGCAGGGTGGTCGCCATGGTTGGTGACGGCATTA
>JAUVQZ010000188.1 GCA_030597865.1 Pseudomonadota bacterium
GCCTTGAGGTTGACCTGGACCTGGTTGACCCCGGCAAGGTCATATTCCACCGGATCCTCAACGGTAACGATGTTTTTGTCAGGGGAATTTATCTTGTTTAAGGCGCCGTAGAGGGTGGTGGTCTTGCCACTGCCGGTGGGGCCGGTGACCAGGATGATCTCGTGGGGCATGGCAAGATGCTCCCTGAAGATTTTTTCCTGTTCCGCCTCAAAACCAAGGTCGGCGAGGGCAATTTTCACCCTGCTCTTGTCCAGCAGGCGCATGACTACCTTTTCGCCGTTTCTAAGGGGTAGAATCGACACCCTGATATCAAACTCCTTACCGGAGATGGGCAGCTCAATGCGGCCATCCTGGGGTTTGCGCCGTTCACCAATATCAAGCTGGCTCATGATTTTGATTCTGGAAATGAGGTTGGGATGCATCTCCAGGGGGTAGTCGCGGATTTCTTTTAACAGGCCATCCACCCGGCAACGCACCCTGACCCCATGGACATCGGGCTCAATGTGAATATCACTGGCCTCAGCCCGCACCGCCTGGATGAGAATGTCATTGATGGCAGCCACGGCCTCGCTCTCATCGCCATCGCCAGTGGGGCCAGCGCCCGGCATGGTTGCCATGCCACCATACTGCTGGTCAATGGCAGCGCCCAGAAGGGAGTCCATGGCCACACAGGGCACCAGGGTTTCTTTGAGATGCTGGGAGGCGGCATCAATGGCAAAGATATTTAAGGGGTCGGCCAGGGCCACGAGGATCTCGCCGGGCCGCTTGCCAATGGCCAGTAATTTGTTTTTGCGGGCGATGCTTTCAGGGATGGTGGCAACAATCTCGGGGTCGAGGACAATCTTGTTGAGATCAACATAGGGGATCTGCAGCTGTCTGGACAGGGTGCGGGCCACCGCCTCTTCCGTTACAAAACCCAGGTCGAGCAGGGCCTGGCCCAGCTTGACATCATTTTGCCGGCCGAATTTGAGGGCCTGGCCCAACTGGGCACTGGTGATGAGGCCGCCATCAACCAATATGTCGCCAAAACGTTTTTTTGCCATTGTCTGCTTAGCTGCCTGGGAGGTTTGTTTGATGAGAAGTTGTGTAATGAGAAGTTGAGAAGTAAGAAGGTAAGAAATAAGTAGAAGGAAGATTGTTAATTAACAAAGGTATACCGCAAGATCCGCAGAGTGTCGCAGATTGCAGGGAGCCTTATTCCCAACTTCTCAACTTCTTACTTCCCAAATTCTCAAATTCCAAATTCTCAAATTCTCAAATTCTCAAATTCTCAAATTCTCAAATTCTTACTTCACAAATTCTCATTTTGTAATCTTCCCCAAAAATTAAAGAGTGGTGTCATGTCCAGGGAGTCGGCGGCATCTTTTATGCTCTTTTTGTCAATATGCTGCTTCTGGGCGGCATAGGACATGAGCAGGGCCCGGCTCATCAGCTTATTTATAAGACGCGGGGTGCCGTTGGTGTAACGGTAAATTATCTTGTTGACGCCGGGATGGGGGGTCAAGTCTGCCCGTCCCACCCGGTTGAGCCTAAAGTTTATATAGGCTGCCATTTCAGGGCGTGACAGGGGTTTTAATGTCTCTGAAATGGTGATCCGTTGCCGGAGCTGGCGCAGGGAGGATTTATAGATCTTTGCCTTGAGCTCGGGTTGGCCGACCAGCAAAATCTGCATGAGTTTCTGTTTGTCAGTTTCAAAATTTGATAAGAGACGGAGCTGCTCAATGGAATCCTCCGGCAGGTTCTGGGCCTCGTCAATAATGACCAGCAGGCGTTTACCAAGGGGGTTACGGCCCAGCAGATAGTCATAGATCTGTTGAAAGAGTGCCGGGGCGCTCATGGTGCTGCTCTCCTGGTCAACGGCATCGAGGTCCTGAAGAATGGCAAAGAGCAGGTCCCGGGGCGTGAGCTGGGGAGAGATGATATAGGCCGTCTCATAATGGCTGTGCAGGTAGTTGCCCAGTTTACGTAGCAACATGGTCTTGCCCGTCCCCACCTCGCCATAGATCATCAGAAAGCCCTCACCCGTATCAAGGCCGTAGCGAACCACCTCGGCCACGGCAGAATGGGAGCGGGAAGGAAAGTAGAAGTCGCGATCTGGAGTAAGGCGAAACGGCTCTTCCTTTATGCCAAAGAAGCTCAGGTGATTCATTGCCCAATATTGTTTTTCATGTGATTACCGAGGAACTTCAGCCAATGAAGTGGGACATTCTGGTATGTATATTATTCCTCAAGACATCGCTCTGCGCCAAAAAAGATTGATGGCCTCGCAAAAAGTCCGGTACGGCCATCGGTACAGTGCCTATCTTCCTGATTTACCGTCGTCAGGATTAATCGACAGAGACTTTTTACGGGAGCATCAAGATTAAGACACAGAACGTCCAGACAAACGCGATACCGCATAACAGCGAAGCGGTGTCTGGTGTCGCGAGATACTGAGCCTGTTGAAGGCGTTTCGACAGGCTCAACGAACGACATTTTCAACCACCGGTCCCTGAGCCTGTCGAAGGGTTTATTTTTCTATCTTCTGGGGTCATATAGATTTCCGGAAGAAATTCTTTATGGACATCCTTGCCCAGGGCTTTATCAACAAGGGCGTCACGCTCCTTGGCCCGGGCGGCGATTTCGTCCATGGAAACAATGGTGGGGGTAAGGAAGATCATTAACTCATAATTTTCCTGGGTTCGCTCTTTATTCCTGAAGAGGTTGCCGAGGATGGGCAGGGCAGAGAGACCAGGGACACCTCCCCTGCCAATATCATCGCCACTGACATGGATGCCGCCGATAACCACGGTGACCTGGTCTTCAAGGAAGAGATTGGTGGATATTTCCTGGCGGTTGATCAGGGGCTCGCCACCCACGGCATTTGACTGATCAATACTGTCGTTGGTGACATGGACATCAAGGTTGACAAAGGTGTTCTTGATGATCTTCGGGGTCACCTTGAGGCTGAGGTTGGCCTCACGGAATAAGGTGTTAATCACTGTGCTGGACTGGGAGGTGTAGGGCACCTCTTTGCCCTGTTTGATCTCGGCCTCGTGGCCGTCAAGGACAAGCAGGGACGGGGTGGAGAGGACTTGGAGCAGGTTGTCCTGGGCCATGGCCTGCAGTTCAATATTGAGGTTGACGTTGTCCCAGATGAAACCAATATCCATGGCAGAGGTTGCGGCGGATATGCCAAGATCAGAGACAATGTCCCCGGTAATGGTGACAGGATTGCCATTTTTCCAGCCAGCGGTGATGGGATGGTTAAGATTGTCCGCCCCCCATTTGATGCCCAGTTGCTTCCGGCCTTCCTTGCTGACCACAACCACCCTGGCCTTGATATGGATCTGGGGAATTGGTCTGTCAATCTGGGCCAGCATATCCTTGATGTCCTCGACATTGGCCTCCTGGTCCTTGATGAGAAGGCAGCTGTCATTATTGGTGACCGTGATGACGCCCTGGTCACTGAGCAGGTGGTCGAGCTGGTCCTTGAGTTTTGCACTATTGCCGTAATCGGTGCAGATACGTTCAGTAATGATGCCCTTGCGCGCTTTATTATAGGCCTCTTCGGTCTCCACAAATATGGCGCTCTTTGTCTCTGAATAGTGGAGGTTCTTGGCCTCAACAATCAGTTCAAAGACATCGTAGAGGGATACCTTGTTCATTTCAAAGGAAATGGTGTCCTGGATGGAGTCAGATACATAGATGTTGATCCCGGCCTGTCTGCCAATGGCCCGCAGCAGGGTGGTGACCTCAAGATTCTCACACTGTAGGGTGGCGGGATAGGCGCGCAGCTTATCCACCAGGACAGTGTCCTGTGCTGCCCCGGCAAGGGGGGGCATGATAAGGAGGTGGAGGATGAGAAGGCATGTAGCGAGAAGATGTGGGTGCTTATTTCTTGTCATCAGCGGTTCCCTTGGCGACTTGGTTGGCTGCCAAAATCTATGTCTAATGTGTCAAATTTGATGGTGTGGGCCCTGGCATTTTTAGACAGAGAGACCCTGGTCCGGGTAATGTTGGTGATCAGGGCCCCATCAACCATATCGCCAATGGTAACAAGCTGGCTGTTAATGACGGCCTGGGGATTGGTTTGGCTCCAAACAATACCCTGCAAGGTAAAATCGACAAAGATATCCTGCTCGGCCTCGGCAATCTGGCGCAGCCGGACACGCTGGGTGGTCGGCCAGTTAAAGGGATCCCTGTCCGGGGCCTGACTGGTGACCAGCATGGTGCCGGGGTTCAGATCCACCATCTTGAAATTATTGCCGGACCCTTCACGGGCCGCAGCCGGGGTTGGGGCAATCTGGCAAAGGCAGGCCAGAATGGCGATCAGGACTTTGTGGGCTAAAGGAGGATTCCTAAAATACATTGGTAACCTCCAGGCGGCCAAGATCTACCTTGAAGTTGACCTGCGCTTTTTCAGCGGGATCATCGGAATGTACTGCCAGTTCAATCCTGTCAAGAAAGCCAATCTCAGGGCTTGTTTCAAGAAAGGAGAGGTATTGAAAGATATTTTCAAAATGACTCTTGCCCTCAATATGAACGGGAAACAGTGTGAAGCCCTCAAGGGAGCGAGGGTCCTTCTGGCTCATCTTTAAGAGATCCTGTTGCATATCCACCGGCGCTGAGGTGGCCAGGGTGAAAATAACCTGATGGAAGCGGTCATCATTGCCCTGTTTCTGCCATTGTTCGCGAAGCAGTTCTTCCTGCAGGGTAAGAATGGCCAGGGTATGCTCCTTCTTCTTTATGTCCTGGGTCAGTTTCTGGAGATGGCCGGCCAGGACATCCGCCTGGCCAACAGTGGCCTGGCCCTGGATATCTTGGATATGCGCCTGTCTTTTTGCCACTGTCTCCTGGCGCGGCTCAATAAAAAGAACATATGCCCCATAGGCGCAAACAACACAGATGATGATGGTGAGGACAAGCTGACGCACCTGTAGGGCGAGTTCCGGATCGGAACGCATGAGAAAGAAGCCTTTTTTAAGGGCTGTTGGGATGTCTTGGGCTTTAAATGTCTTCATTAAGCACGGTGCGGTTGATCAGACAAGCTGTAAAATAATGGTAAATTCAATTCGTTCCTGGTCCTTATTGGTTGCCCTGTCCGTGACAGAAAGGGATACGGCCTTAAAGATATTCAGGCCCTGCATGCTTCTCACCAGCCAGATCAGGTCGTCATAATCCAGGGCGGTACCCTGCAGTTCGCCGGAGCTACCCGTGAAGGAGATTGCCCGGCAGCGGATCGTGTCCGGAAGTAGTGAGGCAATCAGGCTGAGTGGCTGGCTGAATTTCTGTTTTTGGCCCCGTATCCTTGAGAGATTGGCGATCTGGACAGTTTTCTGGTCAATGGCCTGGTTTTTCCCAAGCAGATTTTTTTTCAACGAGGCAATCTTGTTACCCAGGGCCGTGGCCTGGTTGGTCTGCTCTTCAATGCGGGCGATGGCTTTGTCCATCTCGGCCTGGCGGATGTTCAAAACCTGAACCCACGACAGGAAAATAACAAGAATCAGCAGAACCATGCCGCCAAAAAGGAAGGGGATTAGATCCTTTATCCGTTCAGCCAGGGGCTTCTGGGGAACCAGGTTGATACGTTGTTGCATGATCTGCCCCCCCCTAACTCAGC
>JAUVQZ010000170.1 GCA_030597865.1 Pseudomonadota bacterium
ATTATCTTCCATCACCACTCCCAACCTTGACTGCCATTTCTCGTACCTTTGTCATAATTTCCCGCACATCCATACTGAGCAATTCTCCTTGGTTGACAATCAACCTGCCATTAACAATCACCGTGTCAACATCAGCACCCCTGGCCCCATACACCAAAAGATCAGGGCTAAAAAAAGGGGTGAGGCGCGGACTTAGGGAATCAACAAGGATGAGATCCGCCCTCATCCCCTCCTCCAGGGTGCCGATATCCTTGAGACCAAGGCAGGAGGCACCCATACTGGTTGCCATCCTGAGGACATCCCGTGCTGGCAGAACCTCGGGTTGCAGGTTGTTGACCTTGGCCAGCTTGGCACAGCTATCCATCTCGCCAAAGAGGTCAAGGTCATTATTAGAGGCGCAGCCGTCCGTGCCAAGGCCCACCATAATATTACGCGCCAGCATAGCAGGCACCGGCGCCACTCCGGAGGCCAGCTTCATATTCGATTCCGGACAGCTGACCACCCGGCAGCCACGGTGGGCCAGGATATCCATATCCACCTCGGACAGCCAGACACAATGCACGGCAATGACGCCAGGATCAAGGATGCCAAGGGAGTCGAGATAGGCCACCGGCCCCAGGTCTTTGACACCGGTCAGGGCCTGTTCGATCTGGGTCTCGGCAAGGTGGATAAAGAAGGGGGTCTGCCTCTGCCTGGCAAGCCCACGGGCCTGCACCAGGGTTTCGGCATTACAGGTATATGGGGAATGGGCAAAAACAGCGGGCTGCAAAAGCGGGGAGCTGGGGAAACGATCTATGAAATCGGCCACGGCCTCGATGTTTTTGGCCGGATCAGGCACGCCCGGGGCCGGAAAATCGATAACGGCCTGACCAAGCACGGCCCGCATGCCGCTCTCCTGGTAGGCCCGGACCGCAGCATCCATATGGAAATAGGCATCGGCAACCGTGGTGGTGCCGGAGAGCAACATCTCGGCAGCCGCCAGTTTGGTGCACCAGTAGACCATCTCCCCGGTGACGAACCGGGCCTCGGCCGGGAACATATGCTCCTCGAGCCAGGTCATGAGTGGCAAATCATCAGCCAGGCCCCTGAAAAGGGTCATGGCGCCGTGGACGTGGCAGTTGACCAGGCCGGGCATGGCAACAAGGCCACGGCCATCAATGAGCCGATCCGCCGTGAACCCGGGGGGGTGACCTTCGCCACCCACCGTTGCCAGACGTCCGTTGCGAATGCCAATTGAACCAGGCACCAACAGAAAACCCGACCCGGCGGCCTGCAATATCCGGCAATCCTTAATAAAGATATCGTAATGACTGTCTTTTCCCATGGCTGGCCAGCCAACCATATCCCCCTTTTTATGTCAACAAAGTGACGACCAGACAGGGACGATTTCAAGGGTTGGGGCTGGAGATGGCAGGGCTTATCGGCTCCTCTGCACCTCGATATTACCACCCAGGACCTCGGGGGAGAGATTCCGACGCAAGAACTCATAGGAGACCTGCTCTTCGCCGGTCTGGCTGCGCTGATCAATGATGATCTCCACCCGCCTGTTTTTGGCCCTGTTCTCCTCAGAATCGTTGGCTAGGCGGGGATGGGTGTCGGCGTGGCCGGTGAGGACAAAACGCTTGGCTGGCAGAACTCCATCCTTGAGGAGTTCATGGATAACAGAAAAGGCGCGGGCCCCGGAAAGCTCCCAATTGGACAGAAAACGGTCGGTGGAAATGGGATAATTGTCGGTATGGCCGGCCACGGTGAGATTGCCTGGCATATTGACCAAGGCGTCGCGAATCTTTCTTGCTGTGGGCAGAAAGGCGGGGTTTAAGGTGGCCCTGCCCGGCTCAAATGAGCCATTCTGGAGGATATGGATGGTGATAATCTGGCCCTCATCAACAACCATGAGCTCCTGCTGTTTAATTTCCTCGTCCAGCTCCCTGCGCAACTCAGCCGCATAATACTCGGTCTCAATACGCTGTTGCGATTCCTTGATAAAGGCCGAATTTTGGATATCTTCGACCGTGGAACCCGGTTCGCTGATATAAATGACCCTGCCGCCTCCCAAGGCGCCGGCCAGGGCCTTGGCCACCTCGGAAAACTTCTTCACATCCAGCTCTGCCATGGCAAAAAGGAGTATAAAAAAACAGAGCAGCAGACTCATCAAGTCGGCAAAGGTAAGGATCCATGGGGCTGATCCCCCCTGACTCTCCGGGACATGGGAGATTCTTTGAAACTCGTCAGAACCGGAGATAAAAAGAGCGGCATGCTCCTCCTTCTGGGCTCTGGATTTTTCCGCAGCCATCATGGCCAAACTGTCATCAAACTCGCTGTTCTTCTTGGCCTTGGCCACAGCACCGTCATTCTGGTGGGCTGGGGACCCACCCACCCCCTGCCCAGGCTGACTGATGTCAACTTCCCTCTGATCACCCATCTCAGGCAGCCTCTGTCTCCGCAGCCTCTGCTGTTTCAACCTTCACAGGCACAGGCCGGCGGCCGCCCCCGTTTTGGCGTTGGGAACCCGGCAGGTAGGCAAGGAGCATCTCCTCAAGGATATAGGGGTGAATGCCCTGCTCAATACCGATCAGGGCGTCAATGATAAGCATCTTATTCATCCGCTCTTCAGCATTACGCAGGGCCAGCTTGGAGGCGATGGGCTTGGCCACCATATAACCCAACATAGCACCATAAAGGGTGGTGAGAAGGGCCACAGCCATGGCCGGACCGACCTTGCTGGGGTCGTCAAGGTGGGCCAGCATCCGCACCAGACCGATGAGGGTCCCAATCATACCCATGGCCGGTGCCACCTCGCTGAGGGACTGGAAAATCTGGCGGCCGGTTTCGTGGCGGGCATCGGCCTGATACAGCTCTTTGAGCATGGTATTTTTGACAATGTGAATACTCAAGCCATCCATGAGGTATTGGGTGCCCTTCCTAAAGAATTTATTCTCTATGGGCTGACGACCAAGGGCAAAGATCCCGTTTTTCCTGGCCCTACGCTGCAAGGTGATGGCCAGGTCAATAAGCTCTTCCGATGATTCCGGCTTAAAGAAAAAGGCCCTGAAGGCAATGCGAAAGGCATTGCCGAACTGAAAGAGGTTAAACTTCATGAGGACAACAAAGATGGAACCACCGACAACAATGAGAAAGGAGGCGGGATTGAGATAAATCCACAAATCCGACTCACCGATCAGCAAGGCCAGGGCAATAATGGCAAAGGCGCCCACCGAACCAATGGCTGTTGCCTGATCAACGATAAATTTCTTCTGCATAGTTTATATCCCCCAAAGCCAAACTGAGACTGGTCACTCAATCTCCCCCACGGCAACCTTATCGTTTCCTCACCTCTTTATACCACCTTCTGACAACAAATAACATCGGCGCCCCAGACTATTCCCCTTAAGTTTTTTTCAAGCCCTAAAATCCCATGCAAAATACACCCAAAACAGCCTCTGCTTATAAAATTTGACATTCTCCCAGGGCTTCTGTACATTTTTGCTCTGAATTCGAGCATGGCTCAAGCCAGCCGACCTTTTTTCCATAAAACGGCTTCTGATTTCACCCTTCACCGCCGAGGTTCCCCATGGACAGCTGCCTATTTTGCAAGATTATCAATGGTGACATCCCCTCTGACAAGCTTTACGAGGATGATGACATATTCGCCTTCCGGGACATCAGCCCCCAGGCCCCAACCCATTTCCTGGTCATCCCCAAAAAGCATATCAGTGGGCCGGGCGAGGTCGGCGCAGAGGACGAAAGAATAATTGGCAAGATGATGCGTGTCGGTGCTGATATCGCCCGGCAGGAGGGTGTTGGCGATGCCTTCCGGGCCGTCTTTAACAATGGGGCCGGGGCCGGTCAGACCGTCTTCCACATCCACATGCACATCCTTGGCGGCCGCAGCATGAACTGGCCGCCAGGATGATTTTTTTTTAACAACAAGTTATAGAATGTAGAGAAGGTAAAGAATGGTGCCATTCCAGCCTTATCGGCCCCATTCATCTTCTCTACTTTTTTTCACATTCTTACCCCTCTACCTTCTCAAAAAAATGCCCCCTGTCATCTCCTTTATCGCCCGGCCTAACCATGGCAAGACCACCCTGCTGGAAAAGCTGCTTGCCGAGTTTAGCCGCCGGGGGCTGCGCATCGGTGTGATCAAACACCATGTCCATGATTTTGAGTTTGACAAGGTGGGCAAGGACACCTGGCGCCACAAGCAGGCCGGGGCCCATACCGTCATTCTCTCCTCACCCTCCGGCATCGGCATGACCCGTGACGTGGACTCCGACACCCCCATCCCTGAGCTTGTGGCCCGCTATTTCCACGACATGGATCTGGTCTGCACCGAGGGCTATAAATGGGAAGGCTATCCCAAGGTTGAGGTCTTTCGCCAAGCAATCGGCGGCGAATCCCTGGCCGGTCGCAACGAGACCTGGGCCGCCTTTGTCAGCGATGCGGATATCAGCACGGACCTGCCCTGTTTCGGCCTTGACGACGTTGCCCCACTGGCAGACTTTCTTATTGCCAGTTATGTCAAACAGAGAAAGATAAGCTCCTCATTACAGTGCGCCGACCGGGAGATCGCCCTGAGCGTCTCTGAGGCCAAGTATCTTGAGGATGTCGTCCTTACCACCCTGGCCGCCCTTCGTCCCCATGAGGAGCTTCGGAATATCACCCTAACCATCCGCGATGATGATTGCTGATACCGCAGGGATCCTCCTGGCCGGCGGCAAGAGTAGCCGCTTTGGCAGCAACAAGGCCCTGGCAGCCTTCCAGGACAGACCCCTGATCAGCCATGCCAGCGCCCTGCTCAGCTCCCTTTTCTCCGAGACCCTTCTGGTGACAAACACCCCGGAGACCTACGACTTCCTGAACTGGCCCATGACCGGCGACATCTTTCCAGGGGCCGGCCCCCTTGCCGGTATCCATGCCGCCCTCAACAAGGTGGCCAGTCCGCAGATCTTTGTTATCGGCTGTGACATGCCCCTGGTCCGGGAAGGCCTGGTCAGGTTACTGTGCCAGGAGTCCGAGGGCTGGGATGCCGTGGTTCCTGAACTGGCCAATGGCCTGGAACCGCTCTGTGCCGTCTATAGCCAACGATGTCTGCCTATTATTGACAGCAATCTCAAGGGGGGCAACCGCAAGCTGTATCGCCTTTTTGAACAGATTCGCACCAGGAGAATCCCCGAAGGAACTCTGCGGCAAGCGGATCCAAAGCTTGTCAGTTTTGAGAATATAAACAGGCTGACAGACCTTGAGACCCTTGCCGTTTCATTACAGCCCCAGCCCCTTAACCTCTCCTAAAAAATGGTATGATTAACCCAGCCATGAATAACCAGCTTGACCTTGACCAGGCCCGAAAACTGATCCTCAGCCACACCAGCCCCCTGGCCGTTGAGGAAATCCCCCTCCTTGAGGCCTGCGGCCGGATCTGCGCCACTTCCCTGGCCGCCCCCCTGCCCATCCCCCATTTCCGGCAATCAGCCATGGATGGCTTTGCCCTTTGCAAGGAGGACTGTGTTGAGGGTCTGGAGATCCCCATCATCTCTGAGATTGCAGCAGGATCCACCAAGGAGCATAGGGTCAAGCCCCACTCCGCCATCCGCATCATGACCGGCGGCCGTGTTCCGGATGCCTGCGACCAGGTTATCCCCTTTGAGGATTGCCAAGAGAGGCACGGGGCCTTAAGCGGGCTACGCCGCCCCTCCAGATCCCATATCCGCCAGGTGGGCACGGATGTCACAAAGGGCCATCATATTGTCAAGGCCGGAGAGGTCATCACGCCGGGCCATATGCACCTTGCGGCCACCGCAGAGGCCCAGGCCATCAGCGTCCATCGCCGCCCCAGGGCAGCGATCATCTGCACGGGCAGCGAGCTTGTGGACAACCACCCCCTGCCCGGCCAGGTTATCTCCGGCAATCGTTTTCTGCTGGCCGGCCTTATTGCCCAGCATGGCGGCCTGATAAGTGGGGCTGCCACGGTAAAGGATGATGTTGATACTATCTGCGCCCGCCTGGACAAGATGGCCGGCCAGGCAGACCTGGTCATCACCACCGGCGGCATGGGGCCGGGCAAATATGACCTGGTGGCCCAGGCCCTCAAGAAACTCGGCATCACCATCCATTACCAGGCCCTCAAGTTACGGCCCGGCAAGGCCACCCTTTTCGGGACCAGGAACAACACCCTGTTCTTTGGATTGCCTGGGCCGCCGCCGGCAGTGCGCCTCCTCTTCCACGAGCTGGTCCACCCGGCCCTGCTCGC
>JAUVQZ010000260.1 GCA_030597865.1 Pseudomonadota bacterium
AGCTGGCATGCCGATTTAACTGGCCAACATCAACACCCTGCACCTTTCCTGATTGGCCATCTGCCTGCAGGCCGGCAAAAAAAGTGGTGGCCTCCTGGTAAGGATCGCTTAGCGACTCCCTGTCCTGACCATTTACCCTCGGGGCAATGGTCAGCTTGCCCTGGAGGATGCCGAACATGTCGGCCACCTGCTGCTTGCCGACAGCAAGGATGGTCTGCGCCTTCTGGCGGAGGGGGGCCGTGAATGGCGTGTCAACAAAGAACACAGCCAGACAGGCCAAGAGCACCAAGAGCGCGACTATGGGGGAAAACTTCTTGGCCCCCCCTGTTTTCGAGGGAGGGGCAAGGACAATAGTTTTATCCTCCTCACCTATCTCCCGTGACGGCCCAGGGATCGAGGCGGCAGTGGGGGGAGGCATAACTGCTAGGCCTGCTGCCTTCAAGGCCTGCTCCTCCTCCGCGGCTTCATCCTGAAAAAGCTCATGCATATAGGCCGCCATCTGGCCGCGGGACACCCGCACAGACAACTCCTGGGCGCACGCCTCCAGATCAAGACGCATCTGCTCGGCAGACTGATACCTGAGGGCCGGCTCCTTATGCAGAGCCTTATTAATCAGGGCATAGAGGCTGGCTGGCAGCCCCTGCTTGACCTGTTCGGGCGGTGTAAACTCCGCCTTACCGGCCTTGAGCAGAATTGCCTGGGACTCACCGGAGTAGAGACGATGACCGGTGGCCAGCTCGTAGAGTAAGATGCCGAGGGTAAAGAGGTCGGAACGGCAATCTATCTCCTTGCCCGAGGCCTGCTCCGGCGACATGTAGGCCAATTTACCCTTTAAGGAGCCGACATAGGTGGTGGCATCATGGCTTGAGGCCTTGGCAATACCAAAATCAATGAGTTTAATTTCACCATTATAGGTGATGAAGATGTTCTGGGGACCAAGATCCCGGTGAATAATCCGCAGAGGTTCCCCTGAAAAATCCTTGATATTATGGGCGTATTGCAAGCCATAGCAGATCTGGGGCAGGATATAAAAGAGTGAAAAGGCAAGCTTGAGGGGTTTTGACTCATCCTTGGCCTTTTTTAGGACGGTTTTGAGATCAACACCGGCAAGGTACTCCATGGAGATGAAATAGGTGTCTGCCATTTCACCAAAATCGTAGATCTGGACAATATTGGGATGTTGGAGAAAGGCGGCCAGCCTGGCCTCATCAATAAAGGCCTTTACAAACTCCTCCTGGTCGACCAGGTGGGGGAGGATCTTTTTGATGGCAACAATCTTCTCAAACCCTTGGGAACCAAGAATCTTACCCCTGAACAGCTCGGCCATGCCACCACGGGCAATCCGATCCAGCAGGAGATATTTCCCATATTTTTCAGGTTTAAATGTCACCATTTTTACTTACAACGCCCCCGCCCCAAGGCCAGCTACCACAAACTCCGGTGCCTGGTTATATAGCGCCCCTTCTCCAGCCCTTTCCTTTTCTCAAATCTGATGCCCCCCGCAGCAGAGAGCGTCGGCCTCGAAAAATCCGATCTTTGCCATAAAAGCAACGGCTGCCTATCCTTCAAGCACGGGCTAGTACAGCATAGCATATTCTTTCGTTATTACCTGAAAAAACTACAAAACTGTAGGCGGTTATCCTCTATTCACAGAGGAGCAGGCAGCCCCTTGCAGGGCAACACATTAAGGCCTGCAACCAAAAGGGTCATCGCAGACCGTTCCCTAATTCTTGGCGGCCATCTCTTTTTTTTGCTGGGCCCGAATCCAGCCCTTGCGAATCGAATACTGCTGGCCGGCATCCAGCCAGTCAGCGCAGGTATCCGTATGAGCCTTAAGGGGACGCGGGGCATCTTTACCCTTTACCTTACGGCAGACCCCTGACTGAACGTCATCAACCTTTAAAAACTTACATGTAAGACATACCTTTTCCATAACATGCTTCCTAAGCCCTGGTCAGTCAAACTGACGATTTTAACTCTGCACCTCGCAACAACAGCCCTTATGATCGACTACTCAAAGTGCTATCCTTAATAAACTGATTTACCCTACTTGCACAGGATAATGTGCTTACAGCAGGATGATTTTTCAGGCCCGCATCCCCCTTACGGCACCTTGAAAAAATCAGGTTTCTTTGTTCAGGGCCAGACCAGGCAAAGACTGCCAGCCACCACCCTGGCCCAAAAGACCATTTCCCAAGGCAGCCCCTAATCCTCTCCTCTCCACCCCTTCATCTCCCCCAAGAAAAACAGCTCCGGCCCTTTATCATAAACAATGGCAGTTTGTTGCCAATCTTCCGCCAGCCACCAACTTCTGGCCACACCCTGATCAGAACCTGACCTTTTCAGTCAAGCTGGCTGTTAGCTGTGAGAAAATGAGGAGGCATTCATTTGTGCATGTTTTTGGGATGATAGCATCATTTAATCCGGCTTCTTGTCTGCGGCATAAAACGTGTAATTGCGTAAAAGTGACTAGATCGCTACTCTTTTATTTTTATATATTTTTCACCACCTGAGGGAAAGCCATGACACCTAAAAACAAACTTTTGAAACGTGCCTGCCTGCTGATGGCAGGCCCACTTATTCTGGCATTTCTTGCCGGGACCACGTCAGTCAGGGCCGCCGGCCTCACACCTGACGACTGTATTAAATGTCATGAGCAGGCCCCCAGGGACATCGCCAGCAGCGGCGAGGCCCACAGGACAGAAATCACCTGTGTCGAATGTCATGAGGGCCATCCCCCCACAGATGGTGATACCATTATCCCAAGCTGTGGCCAGTGCCATGACAGCGCTGCCCATTATGAGCTGGATGACTGCTCATCCTGCCATAACAACCCCCACACACCGCTTGCAATCAGCATTGACGACAACCTCACCCAGCCATGCCTGACCTGCCACACCGAGCAGATGGCCCAACTTCAACAGTATGAAAGTAGTCATACCGAGGTGAGCTGCTCAACCTGTCATCGCGATCAGCATAAGATGATCCCCGACTGCATGCATTGCCACGCGCCGCACAGTAAGGAAATGGTGCAGAAGGACTGCCTGAGCTGTCATAAGCCGCATATGCCACTCAGGGTCTCCTATCCCGATGAGATTCCATCATCCAGCTGCGCCAGCTGCCATGACGATGTCTTGACCACCCTGGAAAAAAACCAAGCCGCCCATGCCA
>JAUVQZ010000293.1 GCA_030597865.1 Pseudomonadota bacterium
CCAATGATGATTGCTTTATTAACCATGAATGTTTTCTCCTTTAACAAAAGACATAATCATAAAAATGACATACCTGTAAAAGGGGGTATGCCGATCCGATACGCAACGCCTGTTAGAATACAAAAAGTAGAGGGGATAGCCAACCAAAAAAAGGGGTGCTCAGCATAAAAGCGGGCTCAAATGAATGCCCTGCAAACGGTGGTGGGGATGCGGGAACGTATTTGTTTTTTAAGATGATAAAAGTTGGCTTCAGGCCTTAAGCGCTGTGGGCAAAGGCCCTGTCCAGGTCGTCAGGCAGGTCTTGGCTCTTGCCCGGGGCAAAGCCGCATTCCTGCCAGATCTCATCACTCTCCATGCAAAAATAGAGACAGGTGTGGGGGCTTGCCAAGGCCCGAATCTCTGTTAGGAGATGGTTGTACATCTCAACACGTAATGCCCTGAAATAGCGGTATTTATTGTCAAGGCCGAGGATGAACTCTTCGTGGAAGAAGGTGGAGCCTGGAAAACGGCTGAGGGCAATGGCCTTTAACTGTGGCAGAAAACGAAGGGCGCCCAGGCTGATCCAGGCTATTTTTTCAGGGGGAACAGTGGCAAAGAGTTTTTTGATGGTGGCGGAATAACCATCCTGCCAGCCATCGTGGTAGATGATCGGATCAAAATGGAAGGCCAGCTTATAGCCCATATCAGCCACCTGGCGGGCTGCGGCCAGGCGCTCATGAAGGCTGGCTGCCCGGATCTCCTCCTTGGCCATGATCGCCGGGGCATTGAGGGACCAGGCAATGATCGTCCTGCCGTTATGGTCAAGACCGGCGAGATGGTCAATGGCCACCGACTTTGTCTTGAGCTCCAGGACACCCTTTTTCTTGTCGCGCATATAGTTGACCAAGAGGGGGCTCAGGCCGGTGAGGTGGTCGATGGCCAGGGAGTCGGTGAATTCACCGGTGCCGATCCGCCAGAACTGGTTGGTGCGATTAAAGGCTAGGTCAAGTTCGGCAAACAGGTCGTCGGTGTTGACAAAGAGGCTGAGCCAGGGGTTGTTCAGGTAGGCCTGGAGGATACAGTAGACGCAGTCCATGGGACAGCCCATGCCAATATTGAGAACATGGTAGTCGCAGCAGCGATACTCCTTGGTGCCGGGGCAGGGCTTAAAGAAGCTGCCCCGGTTTTTACAGAGCACGAGGTGTTGTTTGCCGGCCTGCAGATTTTGGGGGAAAGGCCCATAGGAGACAGGAGGATCACTGCGGTCGGCAATGATCTGGCTGGGAAGCTGGGCCCGGGCACAGATTTCCTGGACATAGGGCAGGTCGGCGCAACCTTGTTCAATAAAGATCTGGCGGATATGCTGGGCCGGGTCGTAGGGGGTCGTCTGGCGTGGTAATTCTGGCATGGGCCACCATAGACCAGGGCATGGGCCTGGTCAACCGTGGGAATGCTTTGCCAACCTTTTTTGGCGCCTGGCCATGGCCTCCTTATTGCGCCGCAGCTCTACCGGTGTCTGAAAAAGGGCCTGGGGGACTTGGCTGGGCCGTCCCTTATCGTCGACGGCCACAAAGGTGAGGTAGGCCGAGGCAATGTGATTTATCCGGCCGGATGTTAACTCCTCCTCCTCAACCCGGACGCCGATTTCCATGGATGTCCTGCCCACCATGTTGAGGCTGGTCTTGAGAAGCAGAAGGTTGCCGATGGCCACATGGTTGTGAAATTCCAGATTGTCAAAGCTCCGTGTCACCACCGTGCAGCGGCTATGGCGGCTGGCCACAACAGCGGCAGCCTCGTCAATATACTTGGCAACCACGCCACCATGGACAAATCCCATGGGGTTACCGTCCCTGGGAAGCATGACGTGGGCCATGGTGATGGCCAGTTCTGATGCGGTGTGAGCAGGCATTTTTTTCTTCTCCAGAGAGCAATTTTGTTGATGATTGCCCTTATTGTTTCGCATTTTGAGGGGCAAGGCAAGGGAGAAACAGGGGGGAGATTTAAAGAAAGCAAAAGATGGCAAATGCTGGTAAATTGCTTGTTTTTTATGTTTTAAGGGATGGGAAGAGTTTCCCGGCCTTCTAACGGGTCAGATGAACGGCTGTCATAATGCCGGGAAGTCTGCCCGGGCATGATTGCCATCGTTTTTTTATATCC
>JAUVQZ010000259.1 GCA_030597865.1 Pseudomonadota bacterium
GAACCCCACCTCAACGACTCCAAGCTCCTCTTCGGCTTTGACATCTATAGCTGGGAGCATAACTATGACGACTACACCAAGGACTCCAAAGGCGGCGCCATCCGTTTTGGCTATCCCCTCTGGTGGAAATGGCATGCCTTTGCCAGTGTCGGCCTGGACGACTCAAGGCTCAGCGATCTCAGTGAATTTGCCTCCCAGATTATCATTGATTCCCAGAATATTGAGACATCCCAATTTGTCACCTTTGGGATGGCCCGTGACAGCCGGGATCGCCGCTATCTGCCCACCAAGGGTGCCCGCCATGCCATCTCCACCAAGAAGGCCGGTGGTTTCCTGGGGGGCGACAGTGAATTCACCAAGACCGAGGCCTCGACCAACTGGTATTTCCCAATATTCAAGCAACTGGTCTTCCATGCCAAGCTGGCAGCCGGTTATATTAACGATGATGACCCCGGCGACGGCACCCTTGCCAACCCAAGCAAGTTACCGGTCTATGAACGTTTCTATCTTGGTGGTCTCAAAACGGTACGCGGTTTTGAAAACGGCAAGATCAGCCCCATTAGTTCAGATTCAGAGCTTGAGGAAAGGATCGGCGGTACGGAAATGGCCTATATGAACCTGGAATTCACCTTTCCCCTCTTTGAAGAGGCGGGCCTGAGCGGCGTTATCTTTTACGATACCGGCCAGGTCTGGGCTCGCAACTACAATGAAAGTGGTGCTTATTTCCGTCCCAAATATGAAAACTATTCAGACAGCTGGGACCTTTCCACCCTGCGCCATGGCGCTGGTTTTGGTTTCCGCTGGCTGTCCCCCATGGGTCCCCTCCGTCTGGAGTGGGGTAAGAATCTTGACCCGCAGGATGACGAGGATTCCTCCATCTGGGATTTTTCCATCGGCGGATCGTTTTAAATACAGCAATCGGCTAGCTAACAAGAGGTTGAGAAATAAGAAGTTGGCAAGAAGGTGCCCTGCAAGAGATAGGCCTAGACTTCGACTACTCTGGCGGCATACTTTTCTTAATTAGAAGAATCCTTCCTTCTGGTTATTTCACAAATTCTTATTTCTCAACTTCTTACTTTTTTCTTCAGGCCACTAAACATCTTGCCCTTATCGTGATTCCCCTTCCTGCAAATCGATGGATCAACTTCTTAGCCACATAAAACAAGGCGCACCAGGCCGTATTGTACACACCTCCGGTCTGCGATCATCAGCCCTGGCCCTCTTTGCCTGCCGCTGCCTTGAGGAGCTCCACCGCCCCCTTGTGCTCATCGCCCCCAATGAGGATATTGCCGCCACCATGGAGAGGGACCTCCATCTCTTCACCAACAGGCCAATCCTCAACTTTCCCAGTTACGACATCCCCCCCTATACGCCGCTGAGCCCGGATCCCCGCACCGTGGCCGCCCGCCTCTCCACCCTGTATCAGATGGCGCAGGGTGAAAACTATGTGGTGGTGATTGCTGCTGATGCCCTGCTCAGAAGAATTGCCCCGGTCAACCTCCTTGATAAGCTGGCAGAGCTCATTGAGGCCGGTGAAGACCTTGACCGTGACACCCTTGTCGCCAAGCTGAGCAGCAGCGGTTACGAACATGTCTCCCTGGTCCAAAACAGCGGTGAATTTACCGTGCGCGGCGGCATCATCGATATTTTTCCGCCCCCCTTTACCATGGCAGGCCATGGCGGAATCGACGCCCCCTTACGACTGGATCTCTTTGGTGATACGGTTGAATCGATCCGCTATTTCGATCCCATCAGCCAACGTTCCCTCAAGGAGATTAATGAAACAATCCTTCTGCCGGTAAGCGACATTCTCTTTCCCCAGGAGGAGGCCGACTGCCGCAAATTTGCCGCAGACTTTGCATCCCTGGCCGACAAAGAGGACTGGGCTGCTGGTCCAAGTCACAAGATCAAGGAGTATCTCGGTGAGAAATGCCCCTTCCCAGGTATCGAGTTCTTCCTGCCGCTCTTCTATGACACCACTGATACGGTGCTTGATGTTCTGACAAAAGACACCGTTGTTATTGAGATTGACTCCCTCTCCCAACAACAATCCCTGCAGCTCGTCCGGGAACGTATTGCCTCAAACTACCAGGAGGCCCAATCAACGCAGCAACCGGCCCTGCCCCCGGCCCAGCTCTTTGTTGAGGAAGAGGAGCTGGAGCAGAAGCTTGCCACCTTCACCAGAATGCAGGTCCATGATTTTGTCAGCCCGGACCAGGAGACCATTACCATCCCCTGCGGCAACCATACCCTGCTCAAACAGGATCTAGACTTGCGCCGTAAAAAAGAGGGTCTTCTCAGTCCCCTTGTCCAGCGTATCCATGCCCTGCAGGAACAGGGACACCGGGCCGTCATCACCTGCCGCTCCCTGCGCCATCTCCGTAACCTCCATGAGATCTTAGGCCAGCATGGTCTCGAGGTCCAGGAGCAGGAGCTGCCCTTCACAGACCGGCAACCATCCCCTGAACAGGTTGTTTTGCTCCCTGAGTCCCTGAATCAGGGCTTTGACCTGCCCCTGGAAAAAATACATTTTTTCTCAGAGACAGAACTGTTTGGTGAAAAACAATTTGGTCCGCGCCGGCGGCGTAAACACCCGGCAGCCGGGGAATCCGTCAGCTTTGACCAGCTTGCCGCCGGTGAGCTGGTGGTCCATGCCACCCATGGTATTGGCATCTACCAGGGCATTGTCAACATGACCCTGGCCAAGATCAGCAACGATTTTCTCCATATCGAGTTTAAGGACAACGACAAGCTCTACGTGCCCATCGACCGGATCAACACGGTGAGCAAGTATAAGGGCCTATCTGACAAGAAACCAAAGGTCGATGCCTTGGGGGGCAAGTCCTGGGCCAAGACCACCAATAAGGTCAAAGAGGCGGTGTGGAAGGTGGCCCAGTACCTTCTGAAACTCTATGCCAAGAGAAAGATCGCCGTGGGGCATGCCTTCAGCGAGCCGGGGGAACTCTACCATGAGCTGACCGAATCCTTCCCCTATAACGAGACGGAGGGGCAGCTCAGCGCCATAAACAGCTGCCTTGACGACCTCACCTCTTCCCGCACCATGGATCGCCTGGTCTGCGGCGATGTTGGCTACGGCAAAACAGAGGTGGCCATCCGCGCCGCCTTTAAGGTGGTGGAGGACGGCTTTCAGGTCGCCATCCTCGTGCCAACCACCGTCCTTGCCGAGCAACACGCCGAGTCCTTCAAGGAGCGCTTCAGCGGGTTTCCGGTGCGGGTGGAAAGCCTGAACCGCTTCCGGAGC
>JAUVQZ010000037.1 GCA_030597865.1 Pseudomonadota bacterium
ATGTTGCCACGGCATTGCAGGCGGTCAACGGCTTGGTGAAAGAGGAGGCTTCTGTGGTTGTCCTTTGTTATCTTGGCGGTCTCCAGGAAGACAAAGTCATCCTGCAGGCCAGCCAGGAGCGCGGCTATCTGATCCTTGGAAAAGGGGCGGGGAGGGGTGGTCATAGGTTGATGGGGAATGATCGTGGAAACGGTGAGACAGGCTCCGAAGAGACCGTACTATTGCTGGTGCTGCAAAAAAAGGTGACAGGAATTTTTGTTTGCCGTCGGCGACAATCTACACATGGAAGGCCAAAAAAGCAAATAATGCCGGGTTGTCGAAAATGGGGCTGAAGTACGGCGAAAGAGCGATGGGTATGTATCTTTTTACCCCACCTCCCTTGGCTGCAAGGATTTGTCGTGGAGTTGATTAATAAGAGATGGTATGCTGGATAGGTATAAGTACATAATAAATCATCGTGCAACTTTGTTGCGAGAATTACCGGAATATTTTATAAGGATCATTGAAGAAAAAACATATGATATACAAGCTAAGGGTGTGCCCTTATTTGATATTTTAGAGATCTTACATTTTGTTGACAAACTGTCCCACCGGGAGGAAAATTTAATATGTTGATTCAAGATTGGATGGCTAAAGATGTGTTAACCGTTGATGAGAATACCTCTCTCATGCGTGCCACTCGGATAATGAAAGAGAATGCCATTCGCCGGTTGCCTGTTGTTGCCCATGGCAAGCTGATTGGTATCGTCACCGACCGTGATGTCAAAGACGCCTCACCATCCAAGACCACCTCCCTGGATGTCCATGAACTATACTATATACTCAGCGAGATGAAGGTCAAAGAGGTCATGACGGCTGATCCCATGACCCTGAACGGCTTTGATTCCCTGGAAAAAGCCGCTGTTGTCATGCTTGAAAAGAAGATCTCCGGGCTGCCGGTGGTTAATGGTGATGGCCATATTGAAGGTCTGGTCAGTGAAACCGATGTGCTGCGCGGCTTTATTCATTCCACCGGCATTAAGGATGGCGCCATCCAGTACGTCCTGGATCTGAAGGATGTCCCTGGTTCCGTGACAAACGTTGTCCAGACCCTCCGTGACCACCATGCCCGGGTAATCAGTGTTTTGACATCCTTTGAGGATGCCGCTGCGGGTTATAAGAGGGTGGCTATCAGGATCATCGCTGAAGATGGCTGTGATTGTGAAAATCTCACCAATGAGCTTAAAAAGAAATTCACCGTGGTATATCACGGTATGGATGAGCTTGAGGACTAGTTGCGGATAATTTTCTGCCAGCTCTAAAAAAACCCGGCCCTTGAATGGGTCGGGTTTTTTTATTTCACCTTCAGGGCAATTTTCCCAGGCCCTTTATCCTTCATCAGCTCTTCGATATCGCTGTTCCAGAATGGCAGCCAGCGCCCTTTATTTCGGATATCAGGGTCGTAAACACCCGTCCGGCGGTTGGTGGGTAAAAGGGTAATCCCTTCGGGGACATGGAATCTTTCTGGTTTCATACCTGCCATGGCCTTCTTCATGAAATCAAGCCAGATAGGGGCGCAGGCCCTGCCCCCGGTTTCTCTTTTCCCTAAATTCCGTTTAATGTCAAAGCCCATCCAGACGCCGGTAACCAGGCTTGGGGTATAACCTATAAACCAGGCATCCATATTGTGATCAGCGGTTCCCGTCTTGCCGGCAGACTCACCGGGGAGGCCCCAGGCATTTTGGCCGGTGCCGTGGCTGATTACCTCCTGGAGGAGCCGGGTAACCTGGTAGGCCGCCCGTTCGTCAAGGGCCTTGTTCTGTCTGGGGATATTATTTTCCAAAATCCTGCCATGGGGGTCGAGGATGCGGTCGATGAAAATTGGCCGGCAATACTTACCCTGATTGGCAAAAGTGGTGTAGGCAGAGGTGAGCTCAAGCAGGGAGAGTTCTGAGGCCCCCAGGGCCAGGGAGAGGTTGGGGTGGAGGCTGGACTTGATCCCCATCTTGCGGGCCAGAAAGATGACGTTTTGGAGGCCTATTTCCTGAAGGAGTTTAATGGTGACAATATTTCTTGATTTGACAAGGGCGGTGCATAGGGTCGTTGGCCCGTATGATTTGCCTGAGAAGTTTTTGGGTTGCCAGAAGACGCCATCACGGTGACCGGGAAGTTGGAGGGGCTCATCAAGGAGGACAGAGGCGGGATTGAAGCCGGAGTTGAAGGCCTGGGCAAAGACCAGTGGCTTAAAGGCGGAACCAGGCTGTCTTTTGGCCTGGGAGGCCCGATTAAACTGGCTTTTGGCGAAATTGACACCGCCGGTAAGGGCCCGTACCCTGCCGGTTTTGCTTTCCATGGATACCAGGGCGCCCTGCGGGGTGGTGCGTCTGCCCTGGCCACTGCGTAACGCCCAGGCAGCCACACCCTTTTCAATGGACTGGGCCGCCTGTTTCTGGAGGGTCAGGTCCAGGGTGGTTTCAATGGTAAGGCCGCCCTCATAGAGCATCTTCCTGCCATAGCGTTTGTTGATATCATTGCGGACATATTGCAGGAAGTAGAGGGCATCTGGGTGTGTAGCCTTGCGGGGCGCCCAGAGCAGGGGTTGGTCAAAGGCCTTGGTGGCTGCCGATGAACTGATAAAGCCTTCCTCGGCCATCCGGTTGAGAACGTACCCCTGCCTGTGCTTTGCTGCTGTGTAATTATGAAAGGGGGAGTAGCGGCTTGGTGCCTGGGGGAGGCCTGCCAGAAGGGCCATTTCCGCGAGGCTCAGTTGGGCAGCTTTTTTGTCGAAATATGTATGGGCCGCTGCCTCAACCCCGTATGATTTTTCACCCAGATAGAGCTGGTTAAGGTAGATGTGCAGGACTTCATTCTTGCTGAGAACCTGACCAATGCGATAGGCGAGAATGGCCTCTTTAAGCTTACGAAGATAGGTCTTTTCCCTGCTGAGCAGAAGGGAGCGGGCAACCTGCTGGGTAATAGTGGAACCACCCTGGCTCTTGCCACCGGCTCGAATATTGTTGATCAATGCCCTGAGTATGGACCAGGAGTCCACGCCGGCATGTTCAAGGAAACGGGCATCTTCGGCGGCGATAAATGCCTTGGGGAGCAGGTCGGGCATGGCGGAAAGGGGAATGACAATCCTGTTTTCCGTAAAGACCCGATCGACAATCCGGCCCTGTTGATCCTTAACCAGGCTCGTCTGTTTCGGCTGGTAGGCAGTGAGCGAGCTGATGTCCGGTATGTTTAAGGTGACAAAAAGAAAGAGGAGGGCGGCGATAAAGCTGGTGAGAAGAAAGGCTGTCCCCAACAGGAGAACACCCAGATGGAAATGATTCCAATACCAGATGCGTGGTTTTGAAGAAGGGGTGTGTGATGACCGGCGGGGAGACATGGTGGTCACTATATCGTGATATCACGGAAATGTCAGCAGACAAGTACTGCCCTGAATAAGGGGGGGATGGAGAGGTATAGTGCATGGAGACATTAAAAAAGGCTGCCTGGAAGAGGCAGCCTTTTTTAATGTCTTTTTAGAAAAAGAAAGCAGCTGGGGGATTAGCAACCCTCAATGGCTTTTTTCTTCTTGGGATGACAGTCGTTACATTTGGCTGGGGCTCCCATGGTCTTATGGCAATTTTTACAGCCCTCTTTATGGGCGTAAGCCTTGACGGTTGCCATCTTCTTGGCGTCAAGATCCTTATGGCAGGCGTCACAGCTAATATCTCCACCCTGATGCTTGGCGTGGGGGAATTTTGCAGGCTTCTTGCCATCGGCATTCAGGATCATCTCGGCAGGACCTTTGTCCTCAGCCATGGCACCACCAACGGTGAAACCGAAAAGCATGGTACAGGCAGCTGCGCAAAGTACTAATTTCTTCATTTTCTCTTCTCCCTTGTTTGTTATGTGAATTTACTTAAACACAAATGAAAACAGAATATTGATTATTCTGTTCAGGTGGGTTTGTCAAGTTTTAAGCAGGGAATTTCCTTGGGAAAAATGATCTGCAATTACCTATCTTCTGACCCTCAACTGCCCCCGTAGCTGTGTAGGCCTGAGAGCAGATAGTTGACCCCGTAATAGGTGAAAATAACACAGAGAAAACCACCAATGGCCAGCCATGCAATGCGGCTGCCGTGCCAGCCCCGGGTGAATCTGGCATGGAGTATGGCGGCGTAAAAAAACCAGGTGATCAGCGACCAGGTTTCCTTGGGGTCCCAGCTCCAGTAGGTGCCCCATGCCGAGTTGGCCCAAATGGCACCGGTAATAATGCCGGCGGTGAGCCAGAGAAAGCCATAGACCATGCATTTATGGATAATGTCATCAATGACCTTCATCTCTGGCAGGGTGGCGAGTAGACCGTCACTCTTTGGGGATCTGTTCTTTATGAGATACATGACAGCGATACCGCAGGCCACGGCAAAGGCGGCATAACCGATAAAGCAGGTGACAACATGGGCGATGAGCCAGTTGGACTGCAGGGCCGGGATCAGGGGGTTAATATTCTGATCAACCCATCCTGAAGAGGCAAAGGCCATGGCAATAAAGGCAAAGGGCATGGCAAAGGCGCCCAGGTTCCTATTTTTAAATTTAAACTCCATGAACAGGTAAAAAGAGGCGATTGACCAGGAGAAAAAAACCAGGGATTCATACATATTGGTCAAGGGGGCATGACCCGCACCAATCTGATACGATTCGTACCAGCGCATCCCCAGGGCCACGGTTTGCAAAAGAAAGGTGAGGGCCGTCAGGGTTGTTCCTGCCAGACCGGCCTTCTTTGACTTGAAGAGAAAGGCGGCCATGTAGACACATGAGGCAAAGAGGTAGCCGAAGGTTGATAAGCTTAAGAGCGGAGTACTTTCCATTATTGAGCCTCGATTTTGTTAATGTCAGCTACACCATTGCTGATTGTATCAAATTCAGTTTCAAAACCGGCCTTGTTTTTGTTGGTGGTGGCGGCAAGAAAGATATGGGTGGTGTCATCCTCCCTACGAACCAGTATCCACATTCGTTTATGAAAGATAAAGAATGCCACCCAGAGACCGATCAGCATGAGGGTGCAGCCAATGTAAACAGTCCAGACTCCGGGGTCTTTTGAGACCTGGAGGCCGGTGGAAAAGAACTCTTTAATATGGAAGGTGTATTTGCTGCCGTCTGCCTGGTTGATGGTCACCTGCTGGTTGTCATCAAGGAGATAGAAGTTTTGACCACCCTTGCCATCGGCAAGCAGCAGTTTATACTTATAGTTGCCGGGAATAGGGGTGGGGACAAGTTCCTGGATGCCAAAGAGAATATCTTCCTCCTTCCAGCGCACTGCTTGTTGGGGGGGGGCCAGAAATTGTTCTTTTGTTTTGGTGTTACTGTTCACCACCGTGATAATAAATTTTTGATGGGACTGATAGCTGGATTGGTAAAATGTCCAGCCCTTATACTTGAGGGGGCCATTGACCTCAATGGTTTTGGTGAGGATTTCCTCACCGTTGTCAATGATGACGAGCTCTGACTGGTACTCCTTAGGGGCACCATTTGCATATTTGGTCAGATGAAACCAGTTACATTTGACAGTGAAACCAAGATCTATCGGAGTTCCTGAACCAAATTGATAGATTTTGTCGGTGGTCATGGTCTCAGGGATATTGACCCCGCCTTTTTCACCCCAGATAGAACCGATCATGGCGCCGGCAAAGATGATTAAGATCGAGGCATGGACCACATAGACCCCCAACCGGCTCCAGGGGGCTTTTTGGGCAAAGAGCAGGGTGCCGTTGTCGCGCTCGCGCTCACTTGTTTGCCAGCCAAGCCCTTTGAGCTTGGCGGATATTGCTGAGCAACTTTCCTTGACTGCCAGGGTGGTCGTATATCCTCTGCGGTTGCGCATGGTGGTGATACGATCAAGCTTGGTGTCAAGGTTATCCAGGACAACCAGGCGCCAGACATCGGGCAGGCGCTCAATGGTGCAGACAATAAGATTTAATGAGAGGAGGAGGATGAGGCCCCGGAACCACCAGGATTGATACATGGTGTCAAGGTCAAGCTGGAATGTAATCGTTGTGAGAATATTGGCGCTGTTGCCAGTCACGCCAAGTTGGTTCATGAAAAACTGGTTGTAAGCGCCTGCTGTTTCCCCCTGGGGCAGGATGGTGCCGATAATAGATGCGGCAGCCAGGATAAAAAGAATGAAAAGCGCCAGTTTGACCGACGCAAAGAACGTCCAAATGCTGTTTCTTTGTTTGCTCATATAATTTAGGAGGGGGTTGGTCGAAACCGGTTGTGGTTACGATTTATGAATTGATGAGGTATTGAAACGTTTTTACAGTTACCATGACTTTTGTTTGGCTGTCAAATCAATTGCTTGACGGCCGTTATTTGAATGATGGTGTAGGCAGGCTTTTTTTTGGGGGGGGGAGGTTTAAGGGCATACCCCTTATTGACATTCTGGGCGGGGAAAGTTCCATAAAAAACAAATTCTTTTTACTCTATATCATTGCCTTAAATAAACATAAAAATCTTGCCAAGAGGCGTGGGAAGGGTTATATAAGCTTCTTCTCTTTCCCGATGGCCGGGATAAGCATTATTTTTTAGCTCATTAGTAAACAAATAAAAGATCGGCTGGCCACCTTAGCCGCTGATTTTTCTCGTAAGGAGAAATCTTATGGCTCGTGAATGTAAAATCTGCGGAAAAAAGCCCGTTACTGGCAATAATGTAAGTCATGCCCATAATAAAACCCGTCGTCGCTGGCTGCCGAATCTGCAAAGTGTGAGAATGGCTACCCCTGGTGGTAATTCCAAGAAGATTCGGGTCTGTACCAGGTGTCTGCGTTCCGGTGCTGTTGTTAAGCCCCTGGCAAAAACCGCATAGATATCTTCATAGTTTGTACTAAAAAGCCCACTGGTTTAGCCAGTGGGCTTTTTTTATTTGTTGGTGTAATCGGGGAGGTTCATCCCCTTTTCCTTTTTTTGTCTTCCTCATCTTGTCTTTTCTTGTTCGCCCCCCAGTGATAAAATCCCGGCCACCACACCCCGGTCACCCGTCCCCAGGAAATAAGAGATCTGCCCACCTCTCTTGAAAATGTGATCACCCCGGAAACGCAGCCTATGTTTTATTCAAGGTGGCCCAATCCCTTACTGCCGTTTGGCCTCCATCACGCCGTTTAGCTGCCGTATCCGTTGCAGCACAGTGGATAGATGGTCAAGGCTGACTACCTCGACAATAATGTTGAGGTGCGCCACCCTGTCCTTGGAGGAATGGGCGTCAATGTTGACGATGTTGGCGTCCGCATTACTGAGGAGATTACAGAGTTCGGCAAGGAGTCCTTTTTGGTCCTGGGAAATGACCTGGATTTGGGCCCGGTGGCTGTTCTTTGTTTCATTCCAGCGCACCTTGAGCCAACGCTGCGGATCGGTGTTAAGGAGGTTGGGGCAGGTTGCCTTGTGGACGGAGATGCCCCGACCGGCGGTGATAAAACCCATGATCTCTTCGCCGGGCATGGGCATACAGCATTGACTGATCCGGATCATCATATCGGTGATGCCGTCAATGGTGATGGCCTCGTCAGACTCCTTGCCTGCTGGCAGGGTCGTTGGAATTTCCGCTTCCCTTTGTCCCTGGTCCTCCGTCTCTGTTTGGTCGGGAAAGAGAATATTGATCAGTTGTTTGGTGGTAATTTTTCCAGACCCCACCCGGACCAAGAGGTCTTGCAGGGAGTTGGAGTGCAGTTTTTTGAGGATCGATTTAAGCGCACCGCTCTTAACCAGCTTTTTGAGGGAGAGGGCATGTTTCTTGAGCTCTCTGTTGCAGATTTCCTCGCCGATGCGCAGGGATTTTTCCTGCTCCTCCTGACGCAGCCAGTGGCGAATACGACTTTTGGCCCGCCCTGTTTTCACCAGGTTGAGCCAGCCCTGATGGGGATGCTGGTTCTGGCTGGTGATAATCTCCACAGCGTTGCCGTTATTGAGTTCCGTCTTTAACGATACCATGGCGCCGTTGATTTTGGCGCCGGTGCAGTGATTGCCCACCTCGGTATGGATTGCATAGGCAAAATCAAGGGGGGTGGAGCCGGCTGGCAACTCTTTTACTTCGCCGTTTGGCGTCAGGACATAAATCTTCTTGGCCTGGGCAAGTTCGTTTTTGACGGTGTCGAGAAACTCCTTGGGGTCTTTGAGCTCCTGCAGCCAGTGGACAAGCTGCTTGAGCCACTGAAAGGTGGAGGCGTCCTGTTCTGAAATTTTGGCGCCTTCCTTATAGGCCCAGTGGGCCGCGATCCCCTCCTTGGCGATCTTGTCCATCTCCTCCGTACGGATCTGGATCTCCATAAACTCGCCCGAGGGACCTATCACAGAGGTGTGCAGGGACTGGTACATATTGGCCTTGGGTTGGGAAATATAATCCTTGATGCGATGATCAATGGGGGTCCACAGGGAGTGGACCATGCCCAGGGCCTGGTAACATTCGCGCACCGTATTTAAAATAATGCGAAAGGCGACCTTGTCATAGACCTTGTCCAGGGTGATTTTCTGGACAAGGAGTTTCCGGTAAATGGAAAGCAGGTGCTTGGGGCGGCCGAGAATATTAAAATTGCTGATGCCGTGCTCTGCCAGTTTCTTAGAGAGGAGTTCCTTGATATCGGCGACGTATTTCTCGCGGTCCCCCAGGGAGGAGTCAATCCTGCCTTCGAGCTTGTTGTACTCATCAGGATGGAGAACCGAAAAGGCCCGATCCTCAAGTTCCCGCTTCATCCAGTCAATGCCGAGGCGACTTGCCAGGGGGGCGTAAAGATCAAGGGTCTCCTGGGCAAATTCCACCTGCAGTTAAGGGGGGAAATCAAGGATCTGCATGTCGTTGAGGCGGTCGGCAAGCTTGACCAGTAGAACCCGGATATCCGTTGACATGGCAAGGAGCATCTTGCGGATGTTCTCGGCCTGATAATCTATTTTTGAGTTATACTGAACCTCGGCTATTTGGGTGGCGCCACTGACAATATGGGCCACATCCCTGCCGAATTTATTGCTGATCTGCGCCTCGTCCACACCTGTAGCCGCATTTTCTTTGAGAATGCCGTGAAAGAGGCCGGAGACAATGGTGTCCACATCAAGGCGCATGGCCGCCAAAATCTGGGCAACCGAGAGGACATGACTGATATAGGGATCACCATTGGGCCGGACCTGACCTGCATGGGCCTCGGCGGCAAAGGCGTACGCCTCCTCAATGAGCGGGATCTGCTGGGCTGGCAGATATCCCCTGGCTCGGTTCAGGAGGTCGTCAATGGTGATATGGTGTTCAGGTTGCGCCATCTCTTATCTGTAATGTCCCGTGTTTGTTAGGCAAGTTCGGCCCCGGCCTTGTTGATAAGGTCCATTACCGTGGCAACTGTGTCTGCCAGGGGAATGCTGACTGTCTCGCCGTCTGTTCGGCGTCGTACCTCGATCATGCCCTCCTTGCTGAAGCTTTTACCCACCGTGATCCTGAACGGGATACCAATGAGGTCGGCATCCTTAAACTTGATACCAGGGCGTTCATCGCGGTCATCAAGGATGACCTCGATATGTGACCTTTGCAGTTGCCCATAGATGTCTTGCGCCGCCTTGCTGATCTCTTCGTCCTTGGGCGACAGGTTGAGAACCAGGGCCTGGACCGGGGCAATGGCGACAGGAAGCTTGATGCCGTCCTTGTCATGGTGCTGTTCAATGGCAGCTGCCACCACCCGGCTGACCCCGATACCGTAGCAGCCCATGATAAAGGGAATTTCGTCTCCCTGATCGTCAAGAAAGGTCGCCTTCAGTGCCTCTGAATATTTGGTGCCGAGCTTGAAGATGTGGCCAACCTCAATGCCCTTGGTGAGCTCGAGCTTGCCGCCGCATGCGACGCAGCGATCCTCGGCCGTCACCTTGCGGATATCACCGCTGAGGGTCGGGGTGAAGTCACGGCCCATGTTGACGCCCTGCAGATGGAAGTTTTTCTCGTTCGCCCCCACGGTAAAATTGCGCATATTGCCGATTTCCTGGTCAGCAACGACCCTGATCTTCAGACCCATGGGGCCCAGGTAGCCGGACGGGGTGCCGGTGGCGTCAAAGAGCTCCTTGTCATCGGCAAGACGCATATCCTCATCGCTGACCCCCAGAAGATTGGCAAGCTTGATATCCTCAACCCCATGGTCACCGCGCAGTAAAACCGCAATGGCTTCATCCTTAACAATGTACACCAGGGTCTTGACCAGCTCCGAGGGCTTGATTTGAAGGAAATCACAGACCACCTTAACCTTGCGTTTACCCGGGGTCTCAATTCTCTCGACCTCTTTGAGGGCAATGTCCTGGGGGGCGTTGCCCTTCTGGCAAATGGCCTTTTCCATATTGGCGGCATAGGAGCATGACTTGCAAACAACAATGGTGTCCTCGCCGGTATCGGCCAGCACCATGAACTCATGGGAAAAGCTGCCGCCAATGGAGCCGGAATCAGCATCCACGGCGCGGAATGTCAGGCCGCAGCGGCTAAAGATTCGGTGGTAGGCATACTTCATCTTTTCATAGGTCTCTTCAGCGCCCTGGTCTGTGGCGTCAAAGCTGTAGCCATCCTTCATGATGAATTCCCGGCCACGCATGAGACCAAAACGGGGCCGGGCCTCGTCACGATATTTGGTCTGGATCTGGTAAAGATTGATGGGCAGTTGCCTGTAGGAGTGGATGTTTTTCCTGATCAGATCGGTGATGACCTCCTCATGGGTGGGGCCAAGGCAGAAGGCGCGGTTATGGCGGTCTTTGAGGCGGATCAGCTCCTTGCCGTACTCCTGCCAGCGCCCTGACTCCTGCCAGAGATCAGCAGGCTGGACCATGGGCATGAGGAGTTCCTGGGCGCCGGCCCGGTTCATCTCTTCGCGGACAATCTGCTCGACCTTGCGAATGGCGGCAAGGCCCATGGGCAGGTAGGTGTAAGAGCCGCTGGTGAGTTTACGGATGTAGCCGGCCCGCAGCAGGAGTTTATGGCTGACGACCTCCGCCTCAGAGGGGTCTTCTTTCAATGTGGGGATGAGGAGCTGGGAAAAACGCATGGTGAATCCTGGTTATGTTAAGGTGTTATCTGGTGCCTGCCCATAAAAGGTCTTTTCGCCGTATCTCTGCGTCATGCTCAAAAAATAATGCTCGGAATATCAATATATGCCTGTGCTTATTTTTTTCGCAGTCCTTGATCTCCGGCAAAAATCCTCATTTATGAACAGACACTCTCTGATTATTATTTGGCCACGGAAATACAGTAAAATGTTTTCTTACAGTGTGTTCCGTGGATTCCGTGGCCAAACTATTATGTTTCCTTACCCATGGCATCGAGTTCTCTGATAAAGACCTCAAAAAGCTCTGCCTCCGGCACCTTTTTGTAGAGCTTGCCTTTTTTGAAGATAATGCCGACCCCATTGCCGCCCGCCAGGCCGATGTCCGCCTCCTTTGCCTCACCTGGACCATTGACCACGCATCCCATGACCGCCACCTTGAGGGGGGTCTCCATGGTCTGGATGTGGGCCTCAATCTTTTCGGCCAGGCCAAAGAGGTTGATCTGACAGCGCCCGCAGGTGGGGCAGCTGATCAGCTCTGGGCCCCGTTCTCTGATTTTCAGGGAGCGCAGGAGCTCGTAGCAGACGCGGATTTCTTCCACCGGATCGCGGGTCAGGGAGATGCGGAAGGTGTCGCCGATTCCTTCGTAGAGCAGGATGCCAAGGGCAACGCTTGATTTAACGGTGCCGCCGATAAGTCCGCCTGCCTCGGTGACTCCTAAGTGGAGGGGGTAATCCGTGGCCCCGGAGAGCAGGCGATAGGCATCGATGGTGGTGAGGACGTCTGAAGACTTGATGGAAATTTTAATTTCATAAAAGCCAAGCTCTTCAAGGAGGGCGACATTTTTAAGGGCGCTCTCCACCAGGGCGGCCGGGGTGGGGTGGCCATGTTTTTTTAAGATCCCCTTTTCAACAGAGCCTGAATTGACCCCCACTCGAATCGGGACATGGTGGTGATGGGCGGCATCAACGATCTTCTGTAATCTCTGGCGGCCGTCGATATTGCCTGGATTGATGCGAATCCCCTGGGCACCATGCTCCATGCTGGCCACGGCCAGGCGATAATCAAAATGGATATCGGCAATGAGCGGAATGGCGATCTGGTCGCGGATTTTTTTGAGAGCAGCCGCTGCCTCAAGGTCGAGAACCGCGACCCTGATAATCTCACAGCCGGCCTCTTCCAGGGCATGGACCTGGGCCACAGTGCTGTCCACATCACGGGTGTCCGTATTGGTCATGGACTGGACCACAATGGGGGCGTTGCCGCCAATTTTGACGGTGCCGACAGCTATCTGGCGTGTTTTTTTTCTGGTAATCGTCATGGTCTATCTATTGCTAAATAATAACCTGACACCATACCTGAAAAAGGGATTTTCAGCATCACTTTATACGTGGTGCGTCAAGGGGTGCTGGCGACAAAAAAGGTGGTATTCCTGTCCCTGGGCAGAGGTGGCCAAGCAAGCTGTTGAAATTGACGACGCCTCTTGCTACTATAGCGGCCATGGAAATGTTCATCTCACTTATTGGTATGGTCTTGATTTTTGAATCATTACCCTATATTGCCTTCCCTGATTCCATGCGCCAGTGGCTCAGGCAGCTTGCAGAAATGGAAACAGCAATTCTGCGCATTTTCGGTTTTTTCGCCCTTGCTGTTGGTTTGTTTCTCTGTTATCTGGCCCAGCGTACCTCTTTGTTTTCTTAGCCTTTTCTTGCGTACATAACATGAGCTCCAATCTTTTTGACATAAAGGCCTATGGTTTCCATCTGCCCCCTGACTTGATAGCCCAGCATCCGGCCCCCAGCCGTGATGCCTCACGACTTCTTTCTTATAATGCCCAAAGTAAAATCATCGAGGATCTGCCCTTTGGCTCGGTGGTGGATTTTATCTCTGCAGGCGATGTTTTGGTGGTCAATAATACCAAGGTCTTTCCGGCCCGTCTGCTTGGCAAAAAAGAGAGTGGCGGCAAGGTGGAGCTTTTGTTGCTCTCCTTTCCAGCCATGGAGCCCCGGAAAATCCCCGGTCTTCCTGGTTGGCGGCAGGTGGAAGGGGTGGGGCTGGTTAAAAGTTCCAAACGGCCTCGGCACGGCACGGTTCTGCTCTTTGGTGATGGGCTCACGGCTGTCGTAAAGGAAATCCTCGACGACGGCAAGGTTGTGGTGATGCTTCGTTTTGTGGGGGCACTCCATGACCAGCTTGATAAGGTGGGGCAGCTCCCCCTTCCGCCCTATATCAATCGGGATCAAGGACAATCTGCTGGGGACAGGCAGCGCTACCAGACCGTCTATGCCGCCCATACCGGTGCTGTGGCAGCTCCCACCGCCGGCTTGCATTTTACCGAAGAGATCCTCGAAACCCTTAAGGGCAAGGGGGTGATTATTGCCCCGGTTACCCTCCACGTCGGATATGGCACCTTTGCGCCGGTGAGGGTGGAGGATATTCGCGATCACCAGATCCATTCCGAGTACCTGGTGGTTTCTGAGGAGACGGCGGCACTTGTTAACAGGGCAAAGGCCGGGGGGGGCAGAGTGTGGGCCGTGGGCACCACCAGTATCAGGGCCCTGGAGTTTGCCGCCGATGAACAGGGGCGCCTTCATGCCAGGGAAGGGGCGTGTGAGCTCTATATCTATCCGGGCTATCGTTTTAAGATAGTTGAGAATGTCATCACCAATTTTCATCTTCCACAGTCGTCGCTACTCTTTCTGGTCAGCGCCCTGATGGGCAGAGATGAGCTGCTGCGATGCTATGCTCATGCCATGGATCAGAGGTACCGTTTCTTCAGCTATGGTGATGCCATGATGATTGTCACCACCTGAAAATATAGCCTGGCAGGGGGTAGGGGAATAAAAAAAGCCACCAACCTTTAAGGGCTGGTGGCTGATGGGACAGTTGTGGGGATGATTTATGATGCGCAGGGGCAGCTCGCGGCCTTAGGGCAGGAGGGTTTTTTCTCGGTGCTGCTTTTTTTGGTCTCGCTGCTTGTGTCTGCTTTGCCTTTGCTGCTGTAGCCATCGGCATACCAGCCGCCGCCTTTGAGATGAAAGGCGCTTTGGGAGATGATCTTCCTTACTGAACCATCACATTCAGGGCAGGCGGAAAGGGGTGCTTCTGACATGGATTGCCAGAGTTCAATGAGCTTCTGACATGCTTCACATTCATATTCATATATGGGCATAGATTCGCCCTCCAGTTGAACTGCTTAAAATTATTCGGGAATTTTATAGATGATTTTAGAATACCTTAATGGTACGTAAACTTAATGTTGGAGTCGTTCTTTGTCAATGGTGCTAGCTTAAAAAGACATTGACTGGCAAGTATTTTCTGCCCACAGGGAACGGGCATTTTTTTATTCCTGGTAATTGTCGGTAATGTTTATATATCCTGTGTTTTAGGTAGAAGAACAAATGGGTAGCTTAAATCAAATTGTAGGCTGAAACGTGCAACAAATTCTTTGTCAACAGGCTGGAGAGGGGATGGTGCTGGCCAAGGATGTCCAGACCCCGGAGGGTCGTACCCTTTGCGGAAAAGGAACCGTTCTTACCGAGGCCATGATTGCCCGCTTTGTCAAGATGGATATCAGCCATATTGCCGTGGAGGGCCATCCTGTTAAGGTGGAAGGTGAAAAAGGCCTAAAGGAAGAGCTCCAGGATATTGAAAAAAGGTTCTGCCGGGTTAAGCATGTGCCTCCTCTGATGTTCTTGAAAAAGAGAATTATGGAAAGAATGGTGGCCTCACGCAAGGAGCAAGAGGGCTGATGGAAAACGATCGCAAAGCTGAATTTCGCAAGGCCCTGCGGGAGGTCAAGAACCTGCCCACCTTGCCTGGTATTGTTGCCAAACTGACCCGGATGGCAGAAGACCCCGATACAACCACTGAGCAGATGGGTAGGGTGATCAGTAAGGATCATATCCTGGCTGCCAAGTTGTTAAAGCTCGTTAATTCAGCGTTTTATGGTTTCCCGCAAAAGATAAGCTCCCTGTCCAGCGCCATCATCCTCCTTGGCTTTAATGTTATTAAGAGTTTGATCATCAGTGCCTCCATCTTTGAGCTCATGGAGAGTTCTGATGTGGAACTATGGGAGCATTCCCTGGGCACAGCGGTTGCTGCAAGCATCCTTGCCAAACGTCTGGGGATTAAAGATCCGGAAGAGGTCAGTACGGCTGGCCTCATCCATGATATCGGCAAGGTAGCGGTGAAGATGGAGTTGCCGGAACAGTATGATGAGATTCTCAATAGGGTTGAGATGAAAAAGATTTCCATGGCAGAGGCCGAACGAATGGTTCTCGGCCTGGATCATGCCGAGGTCGGCGGTTGGCTGGCCAAGAGTTGGTTTCTTCCCAAGAAGCTTGTTGAGCCCATCGCCTGCCACCATGCCCCGAAAAATGCCACGGAAGAGCCCCTTGCCTCCGCCATCCTCCATTTTAGCGATGTCTTAATCCGTGGTCTCGGCTATGGTCATGGTGCTGATATCTGGGTTCCCCCCCTGAGCAAGGTTGCCTGGGAGGCGCTGGGTCTGTCAGCTACGGATCTCGACGAAATTCTTGACGAGGTTGAGGAGAATCTCTGGGATGTGAAAGGGTTCAGTCTTGATATTAAGTCTGAATTAGAGAACCCTAATCAGGGTTAATATGGGAGATTTCGGGGTGCTCATTTTTACACCTGGGCTGTAGTTTTCTACCATTTTTATTTCAAGGGCATTTACGTTATACCGTATTTTGTTTTTCCCCAGCCTTCTATCTTCGCAATAGCTTGATAAACTCTTAGGGAGTCTTTCGTTTATGGCCCGTCTTCTTTTTGCCGGTGATGTTTTGGTCACCGAAGAGCCGAGTCTCATCTTGAAGGCCAGTGGCTATAAGATCCTCAGCTACGCCTCCTCCCGTGATGCCATTGCCGTTGTTTTGGAAGATCCGCCGGATATGCTCATCCTGGATAAGAATCTTCCCGACTGTATTGATCTTCTTAATGCGGCCAAGGCCTGCTTGCAGAAGACCAACATGCCCATTCTGTTGGTTGTCGAGTCCC
>JAUVQZ010000176.1 GCA_030597865.1 Pseudomonadota bacterium
GCTCTTTGTCAAATGTCTGGAAAATGAAGGGGTGGAATATATCTTCGGGGTGCCGGGTGAAGAAAACGCCCACTTCATGATCGCCCTGGAGGATTCACCCATCCAATTTGTGGTCTGCCGCCATGAGCAGGGTGCCGCCTTTATTGCCGATGCCTATGGGCGTCTCACCGGCCGGCCCGGTGTCTGCCTGGGCACCCTGGGGCCTGGGGCCACCAATCTGGTCACCGGCGTGGCCGATGCCAATATGGACCGGGCCCCGCTCATCGTCCTCACCGGCCAGGCCGACAGCCGCCGCCAGCATAAGGAGAGCCACCAGAACATGGATGTGGTGGCCATGTTCAGCCCCATAACCAAATGGGCCAGCCCCATCATCCACTCGGAAAATATCCCCGAGGTGATTCGTAAGGCCTTCAAACTGGCCACCATGGAAAAACCAGGGGCCTGCCACATAGAGCTTGCCGATGACATTGCCGCCTTTGAGACCGCCGGTGCCCCCTTGCCCATTGAGAGACCGCACCGGCCCGTACCTGATAGCGATCTCATCGATGAGCTGGTGGAGCTGATCAAGGCTGCCAAGAAACCGGTGATCCTGGCCGGCAACGGCGCCATCCGCCATCAGGCATCCCAGGCCCTGCGCCGCTTTGCCGACCAGACCCACATCCCGGTGACCAACACCTTCATGGGCAAGGGGGCGGTGAGCCGCCAGTCCGAGCACTGCCTCTTCACCATCGGACTGCAGTCCCAGGACCACATCCTCTGCAGCCTGCAGCAGGCCGATCTGATCATCACCCTGGGCTATGATCCGGTGGAGTACGCCCCCCATCTCTGGAGCCGTCATTTCAGCGAAAAACAGGGCCAGAAGCTCGTCCACATTGACTGCGTGCCTGCCGAGACCGATGAGTATTACCAGGTTGATTTGGAGATCATCGGCGATCTGGGCAAGACCCTGGAATTACTAAATAAAAAATTTGAAACCCATATCCCCCATATTAATGAGGGGTATGTCCACACCATCCGTGAGCGGCAGCTGGAAGATTTCATGGCCCATAAGGATGATGACACCAGGGGCTCCATCCGGCCCCAGAAGATCATCTGGGACGTGCGTCAGGTCATGGGCCCGGAGGATATCGTCCTTTCCGACGTGGGGGCCCATAAGATGTGGATTGCCCGTTATTACCAATGCGACGAACCCAACACCTGTCTGATCTCCAACGGTTTTTGCTCCATGGGCTTTGCCCTGCCCGGCGCCATTGGCGCCAAGATCGTCCATCCGGAGCGCAAGGTCCTGGCCATCTGCGGCGATGGCGGTTTCCTGATGAATGTCCAGGAGCTGGAAACGGCGCGGCGGATCAACGCCAATATCGTGGTGATGATCTGGGAAGACCAGGGCTACGGCCTCATCGAGTGGAAGCAGCAGAACACCTTTGGCCGCCACACCGACCTCAAGTTCAACAACCCCGACTTCATCAAACTGGCCGAGGCCTTTGACTGCAAGGGCATGCGGGTGGAAAACAGCGCGGACCTCCACGATGCCCTCAAGGAGGCCTTTAGCCAGGATGTGCCGGTACTGCTCTCCGTACCGGTGGATTACCGCGAGAACCTCAAGCTCAGCCAGCGCCTTGGTAATATTGCCTGCCCGATCTAGGCCCTTTTGGCTAGTGCCGCGCCAGATAGATAATCACCCACCCCTTGACAGGCCCAGGGCCCGGAAGCATAATCACCGAGGCCTGCGCTGGAACACCGGTTCTTGCGCCGGAACAGCGATCCCTGAGCTTGTCGAAGGGTGCCTACTCTGGTAAAGAACTTTTTTAGGCCTACCAAAAAACACTCCAGTCATAGGGACGTATGAAAAAAATTGAATGCAAACGGTGCGGAACATGCTGCGTCAAAGGCGGCCCGGTCCTCCATGGCGATGACCTACCCCTGATCAAAAAGAACATTATCCGGCCAGACCAGCTGGTGGTGATACGAGATGGAGAACCGGCCTACAACCCGATTCCAGACGCGGTGGAACCAACATCCTGTGAGATGCTGAAAATCCAGGGCCAGTCAGGGGGCTGGCAATGCCTCTTCTACGATGCCACCCAAAAGAGTTGTTCCATCCACACCAACCGTCCCCTGGAATGCCGGCTCCTGCAATGCCAGGACACCGCTGCCATCCTGGCCGTTACCGGCAAAGACTGCCTCAACCGCCAGGACATCATTGCCCAGGACGATCCGATCCTCCCCCATATCCAGGCATTTGAGCAGTGTTCCTGGCACAAGGTTCATGCCCTGCTGGCCACCCTGGGCCCGGAATCAATTGCGGCATTAGAAAAAATCCTCCATACCGATCTTTTCCTGCGTGAACAGGCAATCACCCAGCTCCAGCTCACCCTGGCCCAGGAACTCTTTTATTTTGGCCGTCCCATGTTCCAGTCCCTCAACCACCCCGGTCTGCAGCTCACCTTTGCAGATGGCATGCCCCGTCTCCACCTGCCCTGAAATCATTCCAGTACAGTGTAAACTTTATATCTTTGCATGGGCGTTTAGCGGTTTAGGCTCTTAGGGGTGCTAGACATAAGCCCATGCACCCCTAAGAGCCTAAACCGCTCACAACCTGAAGGGTGACACAGGTGCGAAGATTAAAGGTTTACCTTGCACCAGGCTTCGCCAATGCCCCTTGTCCGGCTCTCCTCTCCTACAGGCTGGATGGGTAATTGCCCATATAGGGGTCCCACTGCCTTTCCATGATGAACATAAAAAAGAGGCGATCGCCATGAGCGATCGCCTCTTTTTTATGGGTTACGATATCCTGAATTTTCTAAAAATCTTCGAACTCGTCATCATTAAAAGGGATTGTTTCCTCAGCGCCTTTTGCCGCCGCCCCTGTACTCTTTGGCGCTCCGGATTTCACCGAAGCCGGCGGCGGCAGGGCAGCTGTTTTTCTATTCCCCCCAGTTGAGGGAGGGCGCTGCGCTATACCCTGAGAACCCTGCTGAGTGGCCCCCTTACCGCCCTTAATCAAGACAACAAGCTCCTGAACATATTCTTCAAGATAGTCGGCCTGGGAGCTCAGCTCCTGGGAGGCACTGGCAGCCTCTTCCGAGTTTGCCGCAGTCTGCTGGGTGACCTGATCAATCTCTGTCATGGCGTTATTGACCCCGGCCAGGCCGGAATTCTGCTCGCCGGAGGCCACGGCAATCTCATTGATCAGGGTACCCACCTGAGAAGAGCGCCCAGAGACCTTACTGAAATTCTCATTGGTCTGGTGAGCGAGCGCCTCACCCTCCTTGACCTTGGCCACAGTACCTTCGATAAGCCCGGCCGTGTCCTTGGCCGCCTCGGCGGCGCGCATGGCAAGGTTGCGAACCTCGTCGGCCACCACCGCAAACCCGGCGCCAGCCTCACCGGCCCGGGCAGCCTCCACGGCGGCGTTTAAGGCCAGCAGATTGGTCTGAAAGGCAATCTCGTCAATGGTTTTGACAATCTTGGAGGTCTCTTCACTGGCCCTGGAAATTTCATCCATTGCCCGGGTTTGGGCCTCCATGGAGCTACTGGCCCTGCCCACCACCCCATTAACCTCCTGCATGAGGGAATTACACTCGGTGGCGTTATCGGCATTACGCCGGGTCATGGAAGAGACCTCTTCAAGGGATGATGATGTCTCCTCCAGGGAGGCCGCACTGCGGGAGGCGCCATCCGCTAACTGCTGGCTGGCGCCGGACAGTTGCCCGGACGAGGCCTTCACCTGCACAGCGCTTTCGTTAATCCCCCCCACGACCCTCATCACCGGCTTGATGACAAAGAGGTTGAGGCTTAAGTAAATCGCGCCGCATAGAACAAAGACTATGAAACCCATCACAATGACGATGATCCAGCCCAGGCGCCAGGCTGCTGCCTTCAGATCAACATTGGCCTGCACCACCAGCTGATTAATGCGACCGGCCAACTCGTCCACCGCCGTGGTGACTGAATCGAACTTCAGGCTTACCTCAACGGCGCCAATGTTCTCATCGTCAAAGATGAGATCCTTTTTGATGCTCCTATCGCTGGTCTGGCCGCTCTGGGATTCGGAAAGTACGGTGCCATCCGTACCGATAAACACCACACCCACCACATCGGCGTCCCTCAGGGTCGCCTCACCGAGGCTGGCCAACCCTTCAAAATCATAGCCCACCACCAGGGTGGCGCCGGTCTGTGCCAACAGGGCGGCAAGGGACTCGCCCTTCCTGGTCAAACTATCGGCCAGCAAGGACTCCTGTTTCTCCTGTTCGGACTGCAGGGTGGCAATAAAACTCTCGGACTGATGGCGCTTGGCCTTATAGGCGGTGGAGATCACAATCACCGCCAGAACCACCAGCAGGACCTGGGTCACCCCGGTCACGGCCAAGATAAACTTGAAGGCTATACCTTTTGTATTAAACATCGCACCCCTCTTAGTTGGCAAATGCCCCATATTTGATGGCCTTCAGACAGTCACGCACCGGGCCATAATCAGCAGCCGGCGACCAACCAACCACCTTGGCTTTTTTGGCAGCATCATCACTGGTGGTAATGGCCAGCAGGGCATCGCCAACCCTTGCCGCCTTGCCAGAATCCACATGGGCCAGGGCGGCCATGGGCCATTCAGGATAGAGACGGGTGGAACGGACAAAGGGGAAATCATCCTTTATCGGATTAATGACCCGAAAATCAGCCATCTTGATTTTGCCTTCGCCAACCATGCGCTCCAGGGTGTCAGTGCGAACGGTTCCGGCATCCATCACCCCGCTCTTCACGGCCAGGACCACATTGTCATGCTTCTTGCCTTCGGGAAAGGCGGCAAAATCCTTCTTGGGATCAATGCCGTTGTCAAGGAGGAGGCGCCAGGCCATCTGGCCGCCGCCAAAGGAGGAATACTTGACACACATGAACTTCTTGCCCTTGATATCTGCCAAGGTCTGAATTGGACTGTCGGCCCGAACCAGGACCACGCCGCCGAACTCCTTCAGGGCCTTGCCGTCCCTTGAGTTAATAAGGGTGGCAATAGCCTTGACGCTGTATTTTTTCTCCATCTCCACATAAAAGGCGGAGTTGGCCAGCAAAAAATCGATCTTGCCGTCTTTGACCATGGGCTCAATGGCGGTGAATTTCAAGGGTATGATCACCACCGGCTCGCCAAGCTTAGCGGTCAAATAGTCGCCGGTGGCCTTCCACTTGGCCATGGCCTTGGTTGCGCCGCGTTTGGCCAAAACACCTATCTTGATTTCAGCCTGGGCAGCGCCAGCAAAAACAAACAACAGAACCAATCCGAGAAATGCCGCTCCAATTTTCTTCATTGTCACTCCTTAAACAGTTTGATGGTTTATGCCCACTTTGCCCCAGGGTTTGTAATCGTATGCTTAAATACTTTCAGCGCCTGGGCGACAAGCCATGACTCCAAAAGTTGTTTATGTAAGCCTATAATTATTCCGCTGTTGAGGTCAAAAAAAATATGGCGCCAAACATGGGAGACCGGAGGATATTCATACCCGGAGAATGCTCTTATCTATCTGAATCCATTTGGTTTTTCATGTTCAGAAAAGCAGACAACAAAGAATCGATCGCCCCTGGCGATATGGGTATAATGCACCCTTCCCTGACAACTTCATCAGAAAACATGCTATCCTGGACGGATCAATCCTCTTTTTCCAAAGGTGCCACCATGCAGAAAATCTACCCCTACTATCTGGCCAATGAAGCGATCTTCGCCAATGAGGATCTGAAGGTTATTGATAAATTCAGCGGTGAGGTGGCCTACCGGGTGGCCATGGCCGATGAAATGGCCATTGATCGAGCCATAGGTCAGGCGGTCAAGGCGGAGAAGGCCATGGCCGCCATGCCCGCCTGGCAGCGCCAGGAGATCCTGAACCATTGCGTGGCCCGCTTCCAGGAGCGGGCCGAGGAACTGGCCCAGGCCCTATGTGTGGAGGCAGGCAAACCCATTAATGACAGCCGCGGCGAGGTCAGCCGCCTGATTGAGACCTTTAAGATCGCCGCTGAGGAGGCGGTGCGTTTCGGCGGCGACTACATGCCCCTGGACC
>JAUVQZ010000044.1 GCA_030597865.1 Pseudomonadota bacterium
GGCAAGTGAAGACATATTTAATCAGAAGTTGAGAAGTCAGAATTCAGAAATAAGAATGATGAAAACAGGATTCGGCATTGTGAATATGCCATGGCATCAGCCACAGCCGCAACCCAGGGTTTCCTTGTGGAAATCAAGATCCGGCGCCACCGGGTATTCTCCGTTAAAGCAGGCCAGGCAAAAGGTGTCTTTGGGCATGCCAGAGGCCTCGACCAGCCCCTCAAGGCTGAGGTAGTAGAGGGTGTCAAGGCCCAGGTATTGGCGGATCTCCTCAATGGATTTTTGGGCGGCAATCAGTTGGCCGCTATCAGGGAAATCGATACCGTAATAGCAGGGATGGCGGGTGGGTGGGCAGCTGATCAGCATATGCACCTCCTTGGCCCCGGCCTTGCGTAACGACTTGACCCGGCTTTTTCCGGTGGTGCCGCGGATGATGGAGTCTTCAATGATGATCACCCGCTTGCCCTCCAGGAAGGAGCGCACTGGGTTGAGCTTCACCCGCACGGAAAAATCGCGCATGGACTGGGAGGGCTGGATAAAGGTCCGGCCCACGTAATGGTTGCGGATGACGCCAAACTCCAGGGGGATCTTGGCGGCCTGGGAGTAACCAATGGCCGCGTAGTTGCCGGAGTCGGGAAAGGGCATGACAAAATCGGCGTCGATCTTACACTCCCTGGCCAGGATTTCACCGGTACGTTTACGATAATTGTAGACGTTGAGCCCGAAGATGTCGCTGTCGGGCCTGGCGAAATAGACCTGCTCAAAGATACAGAAGCTCGTTTTTTGTTTGCCCTGGGGGAAAAAGGACTCAATCCCCTCCTTGCTAATGATGATGGCCTCGCCCGGTTCAATGTTGCGGACATAGTCGGCCTCAATAAGATCAAGGGCGCAGGTCTCAGAGGCGAGCACATGGCCGCCATTGGGGAGTTTGCCGAGGCAGAGGGGGCGAAAACCCTGGGGGTCTCGCATGGCCACCATATGGGTACGGGTCATAAGCAGGATGGAGTAGGCCCCCTTGATCTGGCAGGCCACCTCCTGTACCGCCTCCTTCAGGCCTTTGCTGCAACATTCCCGGGCCAGCAAATGAACCACGGCCTCACTGTCCATGGTGGATTGGAAGATGGATCCCTTATCCTCAAGGGTGTCCCTGAGCTTACGGATATTTACCAGGTTGCCATTATGGGCCACGGCAAAGGTCTCGCCCCGGTGCTGGGCGGTAAAGGGCTGGGCGTTAACAAGGTTTGAGGCGCCGGTGGTGGAGTAGCGTACATGGCCGATGGCCAGGTGGCCCTGAAGACCCTCAAAGTCCTGCTCCTTAAAGACCTCCGAGACAAGACCCATGTCCTTGTGTTCAGAGACGTTTTTGCCGTCTGATACGGTGATACCTGCACTTTCCTGGCCCCGGTGCTGAAGGGCGTAGAGACCGAAATAGGTCAGCTTGGCAGAGTCCTGGTGGCCGAAAATACCGCAGATTCCGCATTCTTCCTTGGGGCGTGAAGGGGCTTGCTTGCCCATGCCTGTCATCCTTTTGCTATGGTGAAAAAATAAGTTGGCCTATCAAGGTCTCTGGGAAAAACAGGGAGCGGAGACAATAAACCGGTAGGAGAGCCAATGGCTTTCCCTGGAAAAAAAGAGGTTAAGTTACCCCCTTTAATTTAGGGACGCAAAGCATATTTAAGGTTTTTTTGAAAAGTGACAGAACTGTTTGAAAATTTTTACTTTTTATGGGGCAGGGCAGGGGGGATGACAGGGCGTTATTCAACTTTTTTCTGACTGACCGGCGACTTTTTGGGCGGAGATTGATTTTCCGGGGCGCCGCATTGACGGTGGATGTGGTCCCTGCCTGCATAGAAATTAACCCAGGAGGAGGCGCCTTTGAGGCTCCAGTCCCGGGGGGGGATAAAGCCGTGGCTGAAATTGTCGGCATTGCCCCGGCTTTTTAGGCGTTCATAGGCCAGGACATAATGGCAACGCTTCTGGCCCGGATATACCTCGCACCAGCCGTCTATACTGCCGCCGCAGGGGCCATTGAGGAGATATTTGGCGCAACCGGCCTGGGGACATCGATAGCCGTATTCGGCCAGGGTACAGTCGCCGCAGTTTCGGCAGGCAAAGAGGATAAATTTGGAGAGGTGTTCAAGCCAGAAAAGGGGACGGCGCAGAATGGTGTTGTCCAGGGCCAGGCAGCATTTTTTTGCCAGATTATAGAAATAGCCATCCGGTTCAAAGATGAGGTTATGGATGAGGTCGCTGAAATGGTAGAGCAGCGATGGGCTTTTGCCCTTGGCCAGGGCATTTTTTTGTTTCCGGTTCAGACCGGTGCCCGGATCTTTCTGGAAATAATAAAAACCCTGGGCCGTGTCTGGCTCAAATTCGGCAAGGAGGTCGGGCCATTGGTCCTGCCTGGCCGTGGCCTGGGTGAGGATAAAGTCCAGGTCCGCCATCTCAAGTCCGGAGCCGCCGATGTGGACGCCGCCATAGCCCATGCCTTTGAGAACCGCGAGCTGGCTTGCCGCCCTCTCCAGGCGGGCCTTTTTGCCCCTGTCCGCTGAGCGGGATTCCCTGTCCATCCTCTCGAACATATGATCCGGGATCACACAGCCCGGAATGGCCCGCCGGTGCATGAGGCGGGCCACATGGATGTTGGGGATAAAGAGGTTGCCAAGGAGGGGAATGCCGAGATCGTGCTCCTCAACATAGAGCAGGGCCTCGTGGTATTTGCGGGCATCAAAACCGAGCTGGGTGATGCCGTAATGGGCCCCGGCCTCAATCTTACGCTGGAGCTTGTAATACTGCATCATCAGCTCAGCTTCCGTGTACTTGAACGGTGAGATGGCCACGCCGATACAAAATGAGGTGGCTTCCACCCCCCCACTGCTTTCCCCCCTGTTGAGATGGCTGAGGAGGTCGATGACATGGACGGTGTCGAGGTCAAAGACGGGTTTGGGGTGGCCGCAATAGCCCTTTTGGGGAAAGTCACCGGCAATGACCAGGAGATTATGGAGACCAATGCGGTCCCAGCCATAGAGCAGGCTTTCCATCTTGTTGCGGTTTTTGTCCTTGCAGGAAAAATGGCTGATGACATCCAGGCCCATGGCGAGGATCTCCTGGCCGATGACATCTGGGGCCAGGGTGGCATGGCCGCCGGCATTATCCGTGATGGACACGGCGCAGATGCGGCCATCAGCAGCCATGTCCTGGGCCAGGTCAAGGGTTCTGGTGTGCACCGTGGAACGGCCGCCTCGGCCAGGTACCAGCTCAAAGGAGAGGGTGAAGTCGGCAGGATCGTTAAGGGTGGCCTGGAAGCGGCCAGGGCTGATTGGCTGTGGCAACATGGAATCATGATACCCCAGGCTGGTGTGATTACAAGATGTTCCAGGTGATTTTGGCAAGGTACCTTTAAAAAGAGAAAAAACTTCGAGGACTTTGGTTCTTCATGGTAAAAAGGGCGTGGCTACGAATAATCAGTAGAAAAAGGATGGACAGGGCTGATGAGTGACGACAAGAGACCGTATTGGCAGAAGGCTTCGCAGGTTTTTGATGAACGGGCCCAGGAGTATGATAGCTGGTACGACGACAGTCTCCTTTTTGACATTGAGCTTGCCGCCCTCCAGGAACTGGAGACAGAGCTTGTGGGGCCACGGGTGGAGCTCGGGGTTGGGCCAGGCCGTTTTGCCGCTGAACTGGGGGTGGCTGTTGGCATTGATTCGGCCCGGACACCACTGACCATTGCCGGCCGGCGCATAGCCGGAGTCTGCCAGGGGACGGGTGAGGATCTGCCCCTCATTGCAGATGGGGTCGGCACCCTTTTTATCCTCTTTACCCTCTGCTTTATGGACCAACCGCAACGGGTGCTGGCCCAGGCAGAGCAGGTCCTGCGACCGGGGGGGCATCTGGTCCTGGGAATGATCCCTGCCCGTGGGCCATGGGGGCAGGCCCTCCAGGCCAAGAAGGAGGCTGGGCATCCCTTTTATGAATATGCCTCTTTTTATGAGATGAAGGAGGTGGAAGGGTGGTTGGCAACAGCGGGGCTGCAGGTGGTGGAGCTGCGCTCATCACTCTATCAGGGGCCGGAGGGCCTGGTCGAGTTTGAATCTTCCAGGCCTGGTTGGCATGGAGATGCAGGCTTTGTGGTTCTGGTGGCCCGAAAGGGCGTTATGGGGTAACAGATCACAGGGTGCCGTATCCCGGTAAGCGTAGACTCCGAGTCTCGCAGGCTCGCTTACCTGCGTCGGAGTCTGCGCTTACCTGTCATCGGCCTGTTCGCATGGAGAGCAATGGCTCACAGACCTCTTCCTAGCATCCGGAGTCTAGGCTTACCTACTGCACCCTGTGATCTGCTGCAGCTCGGACGGTCATCGTGATTTTGCAGTTTCAGCGTGAGTGGCAGCGTTATGAATCGTCACGGTGCAACCGTCCCAGGCGTTCCTTCATCTGATCACTGCGAAAAAGGGCGGCGGCGCCAATGACCAGGGCAGAGGTGATGAGCAGCGGGATCCAGGGGGTTGAGGAATGATACTCCAGGTGTGGAATATTGGGGGGCAGATCGCGGGAGCAGTAGCGGCAGACAATGGCATTGGCGTAGATGCTCTCCTGGCAGTAGGGGCAGTTTTGTTTTTTTCTATCCATGGCTATGTAATGGGCAGAGGTTTGATAACAGGTGGTTGAAAGATACTGCGTTCAAAGGTTTTCCTTTGGCCGCTATCTGCACATGCTACAGCAGCCTTTTCATATTTATGAACGACTTTAACAGTTTATAGCTCCTTCCCAGGGGTGTCAAGGGCATGTCCCGTGGCGCCTGACAATGCTACTTCTAAGTAGCATTGTCAGGTTGTTTAGGCTGTAGACTGTTAGGTTTCAATAACGATTACTGTGGGCTTGCTGTGCCTAACAGTCTAAAGGGTTACAGGCTAATTAGCTGGATAGTTACATGATTTTTAGACTTTCTGAAGAACTCCTCTTTCCCCCACCGGTTCTGGCCCGGGATGACGGCCTCTTGGCCGTGGGTGGCGACCTGTCTGTGGAGCGCCTGCTCCTCGCCTACTCCATGGGAATCTTTCCCTGGTATTCCGAGGGGGATCCGCTCCTCTGGTGGTCGCCTGATCCCCGTATGGTTCTCGTGCCTGGCGAGTTTCACTGTTCCCGGCGCCTGGCTCGTATCCTGCGCCAGGATAATTTCAGGGTCACCTTTGACCAGGACTTTGCCCAGGTCATCAAGGGCTGCGCCGTTCCCCGCTCTGACCAGGAGGGGACCTGGATCGTCCCGGAGATGCAGGAGGCCTACATCCGTCTCCATGAAGAGGGCTGGGCCCATTCCGTGGAGTGCTGGCAGGGTGAGGAACTGGTGGGCGGCCTCTACGGCGTCTCCCTGGGTGGCTTTTTCTTTGGGGAATCCATGTTCAGCAAGGTTGCCAATGGTTCCAAGGTGGCCTTTGCCAGCCTGGCCGCGCAGCTTGATAGCTGGGATTTTGACCTCATCGATTGCCAGATGAATACCCCCCATCTTGTCACCCTTGGTGCCCGGGAGATAACGGGCCTGGATTTCAGCAGGAATCTGCAGGCCAGTTTGCAGAGACCAACCAGGCGCGGCAGCTGGAGTCTTGAAGGATAAAGGGGCTAAGTCCGACAGACTCCTAGTACAGTGTAAACTTGAAATCTTTGAATAGGTGTTTAGCGGTTTAGGCTGTTAGGGACGCTAGACATAAGCCCATGCACCCCCTAATAGCCTAAACCGCTAACAACCTGAAGAGTGCACGCTGTTCACTTAACCAAGACCTGATATTGACACAGGTGCGAAGATTAAAGGTTTACTTAGCGCTAGGCATTGGCACCGTCGCCGTTTTCCGGGGTAAATTTGACCACACAGTTGCGTCCCTCTTCCTTGGCCTTATAGAGGGCAATATCGGCGTAGCGCAGTACCTTTGCTATACGCTCTGATCTGCCCCCTGCAAATTCCGCCACACCGATACTTATTGTTTGTGTCTGGGCGCCCTCGGGCAGCTCAAATGTATGATTGGCCACGCCTTGGCGGATCTTTTCAGCCACCACCACTTCCTCGTCCTCCCTAATATCCTGGAGCAGGATAAGAAACTCCTCCCCCCCATAGCGGATAATCAGGTCCGAACTTCTGACTGAGGCCCGAAAAATATCAGCCAGTTCCACCAGGACAAGATCACCGGCCGCATGGCCGTAAGTATCATTGATGGCCTTGAAATGGTCCATGTCGCAGATAAGAACACCCAGGGTCGAGTTGCGCCGTTTGCTAGCCGCTTCTAGTTGGGGCAGGGACATGTCAAGGTAGTGACGGTTGTAAAGGCCGGTGAGCTGATCCTGGGTGGCTATGGCCTCAAGTTTGCGGGCGTAGCGCTTGGCCTGGATGATGGGCAGGGCCTCCTCAATATAGTTTTGGGCCTCATTGAGGAGCTTTTGATAGGAGTTTTTTTTGGCCACCGTGGTGGAGATAGGCAGGAAGAACTGGATGATGCCGATGGTTTGCCCACCGGCCAGCAGGGGGATGCAAAAATAGTCCAGGACATCTTTGACGGGGCAGATGGGGCAGATGTCAGGGTCGTCGAAGGAATGGACAGTTGCGGTGGTGCGTTTTGCCCGGCAGGTATCAGTAATGGAAAAAACAGGCATCTCCTCCTTGAGTTCAGGGGGGTAGGAGTAGATGGGTGTCATTGGTTCGTTGTCAGCTATCTCATAGATGATAAAGCTTGGCAAGCCCAGCTCTTGGGTGAAGATTTTCCCCAGGCGGACGTACACATCATGACAGGTATTGTCATTTTCAATTTTTTGCCGGAATTCAGAGATGCCGTGGATGTGATTTAATAAGGCCTGGGTGGCCCGGCCCACATCGCCAATCTCATCATGGCGATGGGTGATCTGTTCATGGATCTTCTGATATTGCAGTTTCTCAGAATTGGACAGGCTCCGGATTCCCCTGAGCAGGGTGGTGAATTTCTTTAATAAATCAACCAGGGAATCCAGGGGGGAGAGGATGGAGTTTGCCATAAAGGTAAAGACCATGATGCAGAAGAAGGTGACCAGGGCCAGGGCGGCAAACATCAGGAAGACATAGTTGGTGGCAAGCTTGAGCCCCTGGTCGGCCAGGGTCATGACCTGTTTGTTGTTGGTAATGGAGACCTCGGCAAGCTGCATCTTCAGGGAGTTAAAGAGATTCATCACCTCCTCTTCACTGCTGACAACCCGTACCCTGATGGCGCCCACCGTGGCAATGGCCTCATCAAGCTCATAAAAAAGATCAATAAAATTTAATAAATAGGCTGACTGTTCCGGGTCAAGCTTTGGCGCCAATACTTGTATATCCTTTTTGACCGCGTGCAGCACCAGGGAGATCTTCTGCTTTGTCTCCTTCAACTCTTGGGGGGGGCCATTGATGATGCCGTGCATGTAGAGGGGACGGATCTGACGGAATGTCTGACTTGCCCGCCTCACCCCCTGCTGGCAATCCTCATTCTTCCGGCAGAGAGAGCTCTGCTCCAGGGCCTCGAGAAGAGTGTCACCAGCCCTCAAGGTCTTATAGTTGTTAAGGCGGAAACTGGCCATGCGGATTGCAAGGGTGTCGGCCTTGACCAGGAATTTATTGAGATGGGGTTTGGCAGGATCGGGAAGATGGTCCAGGAGCTCGCCTGATCTTTTGCGGATCTTCTCCATGGTTTCAGGATGAGCTGTCTGCATAAACAGGATGAGATCAGACTGAATTTCACCCACCAGCAAGGTGTCGCTGAAGATATGCTCCTGTTCGGCCAGTATGGTTTCTGAGGTCTGTTCGATGAGTTTTTTGCTCTGGGAGAACTGGCTGTACTTCCACAGGCCTATGGCTGCGGCAAGGATGACTGCCCAGATGGACAGCCACATGATGAGCTTAAACTTGCCGCGCAGGCTTAATTGGCGAAAGTGTGAGGTTTTGGAGTGGGTGGGCATCTGTTGAGACATGGGAAGTTCCCCTGTAAAACGCCCCTTGTCGTAAGAAAAGCTGGAGGCGTTCTTGGAAAGAGGGTCTGTTAAAGCGCTCTTTGGTTACAGGCAGGTTAATATTAATTCGGAGGATAGATGATCACGTGCATGGGCGATTCAGAACCATGCTGATAGCCTTTACTCGGCAACCAGCGAAGCAATCTTCAATAAAAATTCTAGAGGGATCATTGGCCAATAGCAAGGGATACATTTTGCGGTGATCATGGGACTATGCCCTGATATAGCCTCAATGGGGGAAAATGGGCTGTAATAAAAAAAGGGCCATCCCCTTTGGGACGGCCCATTGTAATGGATGACTATGGCTGGCCGGGAATCAGCCAGCCTTCCAGCCCTGGGAATGATGGGTTGCGCCGCTTGACTCAACAACGAAACATTCTGAGCCATACTGGCTATTTATGAAGTTCACACCCGCCACAGGCTGCATAACAAAGACGCTGGTGGACAGGGCGTCGGCGTCCATGACCGTGGGGGCCTGGACAGTGACACTGGCCGAAAGCTCAGGGGAGTAACCGCTGCGGCTGTCAATGATGTGGTGGAACATCTTTTCGTTGTCGTAGTACACCTCGTAATTTCCAGAGGTGGCAATGGCGCCGCTCATCATGGTGATGACATCGGGGTACTCCTTGTTCTTGGCCGGGTCCTGGACGGCAATGGTCCATGGCTTGCCCTTGGCTGCCGAGCCATTGGTGCGGATATCGCCGCCGGCATTGATCAGGTGATTGCTGATACCGTTTCTGGCCAAGATGTCTGAGGCGCGATCAACGATATAGCCCTTGGCAATGCCGTCCAGGGTGATGCCCATCTCTGGTTTGCTGAAGGCGATATGGCCGCCGCTGAAACGAAGATGCTCGGTGCCGACATTACTGAGGGCGGCCTGGATCTCTTGTTCAGAGGGCCTCTGCTTGGCGGCGAAATTATCCTTGTAGAGATCAATAAGGGGTTTCACCGTGATATCAAAGGCGCCGCCTGTCTGGCTGTGATAGTAGAGGGAGCGGGCCACAAGCTCCAGGATTTCCTGGGGCGCATTTTGCAAAGAGCCGTTTGTGTTGAGCTGATGGATGGGGGAATCAGCGTCGTAGCGACTTAACAGCTTGTTCAAGCGGTCAATCTCGGCAAAGGCCAGGCCAAAGGCGTTTTCAGCCTCATCCTTGGAGGGATGGATGGCAGTCATGCTGACATAGGTTCCCATGGCCAGCCGGGTCTTTGAAATCTTGTATTCTTTTTTGCCAAAAAGAACGGCTTCAGCCCGCTGGGCAGGAAGGAGGGTGGCCGAAGCAGCGCCCAGGCCCAAGAGGCCGGCGGTCTTTATGAAGGATCTTCTCTGCGTATCACAGTGGCATGTTTCTGGGGTTTTCATATCTTCCTCTATCTCTTTCTATATCAAAGGGAAATTGTCTTTAGCTCGCCAACTTCAGTCTGTTTTCGGTATTACGGGCAAGGACATTACGCCCATCATATTTTCTGAAGATGTCGCGGGGGCATTTTTCCACACAGACCTCATGGCAGTCCGGGCCGTATGCCAGGCATTTTTGCTGGTCGATCTGGATCAAACCGTTTTCAGAGCCCACGGCACCGGCCGGGCATTTCTTCACACATATCTGGCAGGAGATGCAACCAACCTCGCAGACCTTTTTGACATTCTTGCCAAGGTCCTTGGTGGCGCAGGGTACATAGACCCTGGCCTTGAGGCTCTGGAGGACAATAACCTGCTTGGGGCAGCTCTTGACACAGGTGCCGCAGCTCACACATTTATCGGGATTGACCAGCGGGAAGCTGTCCTTCATGGTGATGGCATCAAAGGGGCAGGCCTGGGCGCATTCACCAAGGCCGATACAGGCGTAGTTGCAGGATGAGGGGCCGCCAAAGGCGAGGTTGGCTGCCGTGCAGGAGGCAAAGCCGATATACTCGTGCTTATGACTCACCCGGCCTTCCAGGCGTGAGCAGCGGACCAGGGCAATCATGTCCTCCATCTCGGCCATCTTCTTGCCGGTGAGTTGGGCAATCCGTTCCGCCACACTCTCCTTGCCTGGGTAGCAGAGGTTGGGGGACACGTCAGGGTCATTGACCACGGCAATGGCGTAGCCCTCACAGCCCGGATAGCCGCAGCCGCCGCATTGGGCGCCTGCCAATGATTCGAGGACCTCTTCAATAAGGGGGTCAGTCTCAACAGCGAATTTATGGGCCGCCAGGGCCAGGCCGATGCCGAAAAACAGACCGATGCAGGCTAACAGGGCCACGCCGCCAAGGGCTAATTTCATTAATGCTGGATCCATACTCTCACCTTTTCGGTTGGTGCCGAAATGATTTACTAAATTAACATGCTCTCACGAGGAGACTAAAAAATCTGCAGGCCTGAAAATCCCAGGAAGGCCAGGGCGAACTGGCCCGCCACGATAAAGGCAATGGGTACACCCTTGAAGGTGGGCGGGATATTGGCAAGATCCATGCGCTCCCGGACAGAACTCATCAGGTAGAGGGCCAGGAGAAAACCACCGCCCGCACCCAGTGAAAGCATGAAGGTTTCAAAGAAATTATACTCATTGTCGGCCAGGATAAGGGGCACGGCAATAATAACACAGTTGGCAATCACCAGAACCAGGAAGACGCCAAAGGAGTTGAAGAGGGCGGGGTTCACCTTGCGCAGCACGGTGTCCACCGCCTGGACGGTAAGGGATACCAGGCCGATGAAGATAACGATCTGCAGGAAGTTTAGGTCAAAGGGCTTGAGGATGAACTGGTAGAAAAACCAGCTCATGATGGCCGACACCACTATAACAATGGTGAAGGTGATGCCCATGCCCTTGGCCGTGTCCTTGCGCTTTGAGGTGCCGAAAAAGACGCAGAGGCCAAGGTATTTTGTGAAGACAAAGTTGTTAATGAGCATGGCAGAGACCAGAATACCAAGGAGGTAGCCCAGGTAGGACTTGGCCACGCTAAAGGTTGTCTGGCTTTGGGGCGCCACCAGATTGGCAATGGTAACCACATGGGTCTGGGTGGTGTTGAGGGGCTCGCTAAAGAGCAGGGAGGCACTCTTCTGGTCGCTGGCCAGGATGACCTCCTTGACCTGGAGGCGGATATCCGGATCCGGTTCTTCGTAGACCGTGTAGTTGGCCGTGTTGGCCGCCTCGTCCTGGTCAACGGCCTGGCTGAAGGTGACGATTATCTCATTGTCTGCCCCAAAGCCCTTGTCCATCACCAGTTCCTGGCCCTGGGCCAGGCCGGGCAGGACAAAGAGGAGCAGGAGCGTCAAGAAATGGCGTGTCATTATATTTTTCATAGCTTTAACTCCTTATGCCCGCTTTGCCTTCTTATAGGCTATTTCAATATAGTTGAAGAACGCCATCATCAGGCCCACCACAAAAAAACCGGCACAGGGCAGGACAAAGAAGAGCAGGGGTTTGAAGCCGAGGATGTCATAACCCATCAGGGTGCCCAGGCCCAGGAGTTCGCGAAGAAAGCCGATGGCCATCATGCCAGCCATGAAGCCCAGGCCCATGCCGATCCCATCCCAGAAGGAGGCGTTTACCGATTCCTTACAGGCAAACATCTCCAGGCGCATGGTGATAATGGCAAAGGCAACGATGAGTTTGACAAAGATACCCATCTTGGCATAGGCCTCTGGCATATAGGCCGCCAGTACCAGGTCGATAACCGTTACCCAGGTGGCAATGGCCAGGGTGTAGGTCGGGATCCGGATCCGCGGATGGATGACATTTTTAAAGATGGATATGGTGACGCTGGAAAAAACCTGGACAAAGAGCACTGCAACGCCCAGCATCAGGCCATTCATCATCGTGGTACTGATACCAACGGCAGGACACATGGAGAGAACCAGGCGGAATATGGGGTTCTCGTTGAGGATGCCGTTTACAACCAGCTGTATGTTTGATTTATCGGTGGCCATGATCTCTCCTAACCCTGCAAAACTGGAATTAATGAATGGACTGGGTGTACCCCCTTGCGGGGTAGAGGTGCCTTAATGCCAGGTGTAGTTTCTTTGCTTTGTATGATTTCTTGCATTTTTTACCATTTTTGACCCGGGAACAACCCCTCAGGCCTTAAAAGGGTACAGCGATCTGTTGTTCCTTAAGGACGTTGTCAAGGATTGAGATGCGGTAGGCGAATTTCTTGACAATGGCCTTGGCACCGTTGGTCACCGCGACAGTTGAGATGGTGGCGCCGGTGAGGGCATAGATGTCCTTATCCATATACTGTTCCTTAATGGCGGCAACGTCTGCCTCGCTCATCCCTGATTTCTTGGCCTCCAGGGCCTTGAGAAAATCAGTTGGAATGGGGGTCTTGACCACCTCAAGCTTCTTTAATGCCGCAAAGGACTTGCCCTTAAACTGGTTCTTAAAATAGTCCTGCTCGATTTCACCGCCCAGGCCGGGATCTTCCTCATGCTCCATGATCTCCAGGCCAAGGATGGCAAAGGATGGGTCAAGGGCCAGCATCATAGAGATAAAGGTCTTAAAGCCTGGAAAGGCGCCGGGCAGCAGGTAGGCGATGCGCTGGCCATTATCGGTGACAATAATGGTCTTGTCCGCATAGCGCAGAGACGTGTCATCACCAAGGGCGGCACCAATGACCTTGTTGCGTTCTTTTTCCTCTATGACCAGGGCCTGGCTGATGTCAACAGGGTTGGCGGCCAGAAAATTGCCATCCAGATCAATGGTGATAAAGGTGAATCCCTTGTCTGCCAGGGGCACCAGATAACCGACACTCAGGGCCTCGTCCTTTGTGACCACATAGCGATAGGCCTCATGGATGGCCGAGGACTCCGGGGCCGGGTTATCCTTGGTGTAGCCAAGGAGACCGAACATGGTCTTCTGCTCGTTGGCATGCTCGTTATGCTTCTTGGCATTACTGGTGAAGATCAGGGTTGTGCCCATCACTATGCCTGCCAGGATGCAGGACAGGGTGAGCCGGATTATGATGGTGATAATATCTTTCATTTTCCACCTCCTTTGGGGGGGGCAGGTGGGGCAAAGCGCTTGGGTTTGAACCAGGAGTCGAGCACAGAGCTCACTGGGTTCATGAGCAGGATGGCATAGCAGACACCCTCAGGGTAGCCACCCTTGAGGCGGATGAGGACGGTGAGGGCGCCGATGCCGATGCCGTAGATGAGCTGGGATTTCTTGTTGGTGGGGCAACTGACATAGTCGGTGGCCATGAAAAAGGCGCCGAGGAGGGCGCCACCTGAGAGTACGGCCAGGAGCGGGTCGCCGCTGAAGGTGGTTTCGCCGCCAAAGGCCCAGGTGAGCAGGGCAATGGTGCCGAGCATACTTGCCGGGATATGCCAGGTGATATAGCCGCGATAGATCAGATAGAGGCCGCCGAGGATGATCAGCAGACCGGAGGTCTCGCCGATACTGCCGGGCCGCCAGCCCAGGAAGAAGGTGGTGTATATATTGGGAGCAGCTCCAAAGGACTCCGTGAAGGCGGCCAGGCCCTGTTCCTTTAAGACCGCCAGGGGGGTGGCTGCGGAAACCGCGTCAATGGAGGTGCCCATATAATGGAAGATGGAGCTGTCCTGCAGGGGGGGGAGCCAGGCCGAGGTCATGGCCACCGGAAAGGTGGCCAGGAGGAAGGCCCGGGCCAGCAGGGCCGGGTTGAAAATATTATAGCCAATGCCGCCGAGGAGATGCTTGCCGATATAGATGGCCATTACCGCCCCCAGAACCGGGAGCAGGTAGGGGACGCCGGGAGGAATGATAAAGGCGATGAGCATACCAGTGATAACGGCGCTGCCATCCTTGATGGTGACCTTGCGTCCCAGGAGTTTCTGGCTGATGGCCTCCATGGCAACACAGCTTATCACCGAAATGGCAGTGATAATCAGGGTCTGGATACCAAAAATAAATACTGAAAGGACCAGGGGCGGTACCAGGCAGGCCACCACGGTCCACATGATTTTTTCAACCGACTCATTGCTGCGCACATGGGGGGAGACAGAAACTTTCCATAACCCACGAGGCGCTTGGGGCGTCAGGTTGTCTGGGTCTTGCTGTTTGATGGCTTCACTCCTTGAAAAAACTATGCTAAATTTGCTGATGGCTACATGAAAAAATCGTTATTTTCATGTAGCCAGATAATTTAATTATGACGCCTTCATCTTGGCCAGGCGGATAAACTGAACCAGTGGCCGTTTGGCCGGGCATACATAGGCGCAGCAGCCACATTCAAAACATTCAAAGACCCCAAACTGCTTAGTGTCCTCGGGGCGACCGGCCTCAACATGGATGGCGATTTCCTTGGGTTCCAGGCCCATGGGGCAGACCCCGAGACACCAACCGCAGCGGATACACTGGGAGTGGGGGTTATTGTCAATTTCATCCTCGGCCAGAAAGAGTACGGATGATGTGGTCTTGGTCACCGGGATATCAAGGCTGGAAACCGAGAATCCCATCATGGGGCCGCCCATGATGATCTTAGATAGTTTCGGGGTAACACCGCCCAGATAAGCAACAATGTCGCTGATTTTGGTACCCACCTTGACCAGCAGGTTGGCAGGTCTTGTGATACCCTTGCCGGAGATGGTCACCACCTTCTCGTAGAGAGGTTTCTCAAGAACCACTGCATCATAGATGGCCGCAGTGGTGGAGA
>JAUVQZ010000143.1 GCA_030597865.1 Pseudomonadota bacterium
CCCATGATTTTAACAATATCCTCTCTGCTATTATAGGATACTCTGAACTAGCTAGGGTTAATCTCCCCGCGGACAGCAAGGCCGCCCAAGACATTGATCAGGTGTTGAAGGCCGGCAAGCGGGCGGCAGACCTTGTCAAACAGATTCTTACCTTCAGCCGCAAGACAGATCATCAACGAAAACCTCTCTCACCCTATCTGATCATCAAGGAGGCGCTGAAGATGCTGCGCTCCTCCCTGCCGACCACCATTCATATCAAGGAGGATATAGATAAGGAATGCGGCCAGATCATGGCAGACCCCACCAACATCCATCAGATTATCGTCAATCTCTGCACCAACTCCCTGCATGCCATGGAGTCTGAGAAAGGAATGATAGGTGTCAGCCTGCACCGAAGAGAAATGAGTGTTGATCAGATCGCCGGGGAGGCCGGTGTATCTCCGGGTCCGTTTATTATTCTGGAGGTAAGCGACACCGGCCACGGTATGGATCAGGCCACCATGGAGCGCATCTTTGACCCTTATTTTACCACCAAAGAGATTGGCAAAGGCACAGGGCTCGGCCTTGCAGTTATCCGCGGAATTATTCAGGACTACCATGGATTTATTCGGGTCCAGAGTGAGCCAGGTAAAGGAACCACCTTTTCTGTGTATATCCCGGCCATGCCGGAGCAGGCAGCACCTTCGGATGAAACAGAGGCAACGGCTGCGCTGCCCGTAGGTAGTGAACGAATCCTGATTGTCGATGACGAAGGTATAATCGTCAATGCGAACAAGGCCATACTTGACCACCTGGGCTACCAGGTATCAACGACAACCGATAGTCTCGATGGCCTGGAAAAAATTCGCACCGCCCCAGACCAGTTTGACCTGCTCATTACTGACCAGACCATGCCCAACCTGACCGGTGCTGAATTGGCCCGGCAGGTCCTGCAGATAAGGCCCAATATGGCCATTATACTCTGTACGGGCTACAGCTCCGTTTTTTCGGAAAAGGACGCCCTTGCCATGGGCATAAAAAAATACCTTAGAAAGCCAGTGGGCATGATAGCACTCTCCCAAACTGTCCGGCAGGTGTTGGATGGAAATTAAGTTCAATGGTCGTCAGAGGGTAAAAAGTTGTTTTTTAGTACTTTTCAACAAAGCATTGTTCCGCCTCGGCAGTGCCGATCAGAACCAGTTCAGCATTTTTATGCAACAGGACATTCGGGTCTGGACTGATGACCATCTTCCCCTTGGTGGTGATGGCCACGATACTGCAGCCTGTTTCCTTTCGTATCCCGGTTTCAATAAGGGTCTGACCCACAAGTGCCACGGGAACCGGGGCCCTGAAAACACTTAAGCCCTCCAGGGCCATAAGCACCTCCTCGGGCTTAAGTTGATTGAGGATGGTATTGGCGCCCAGGGAGGCATAGGACATGACAAGGTCAGCACCTCCCCGGTGCAGCTTGGAAACAGCGTTCTCGTTTGTCGCCCTGGCAATGATCTGGATATCCGGCCGTAGCTGCCGGCAGTAAATGGTCAGGTAGACATTAATGGCATCATTGTGGGTGGTGATCAGCACAGATCTGGCTTTTTTGATCCCCGCCCTGTCAAGGATGTCGATATCTGCGGCATTGCCCTGGATGGAGTATTCACTCCCCCTTACCACTGTGGCGCTTTTTTCAATTATCCGGTAGCCAATGTCCCGGCGCGACAGGGCCAGGGCAGCAGCCCTGCCGACCCGGCCACCTCCCAGGATGAGAACCGGCACATCCTCGGGCTGGTCGGCGCAATAGATGCCGAAATGATCTTCATATTTTTGCAGCTGTTCCGTTGATCCAGCCAGCATGAGGATTGATGAGGCATTAATTCTCAGGTCAGGGGTTGGTGCCACGAATTTTCCCCGTTCCCATACCCCAACAACGGTGAGGCCTGTTTTTTCCCTCAGCTCTGTCTCCGCCAGGGTCTTGCCGTCCAGAATGGTGCGCATGGCAGGGGCTTCAGCGATGAGAAGTTCCTTGAACCTCCAGATAATGTTCGCCCCTCTACTGCCGCCAATGGCCCGGCGGCCAAGGGACTGGCCAAGCATATCCATAAACTGCAAGACATGGCTGTTGCCGGCATACCCTAAGATATCAACGGAATGTTTATGGTCGGCATTGGTGACAATGGGCACGGATTCAGATATCTCCCTGATCGTAAAAGAGATGTCCGTATTGGTCATATCATCATTGGTAATAACTACCAGGGCGGCATTGTTGATCCGTAGGCGTCTGTAGGTCTCTGGGTCACCGTAGTCGCCAAGCATGACATTATATCCCAGATTATTGAGCTCAAGGGCCCTCTGCAGGTCGGGTGCCAGAAGGACATACTCGTATTTATGCTGTTTGAGTTTTTTGATTAAATTCCTGGTAATGGGATCCAGGTTGGTCAGCACCACATGGCCATATGTCTTTTCCGGGAGTTCCCTGGGCGCCCTGGCCTTTTCCAGGGCAGACAGCCATGGCGCGTAAAAAAATTGGATGAATGTAAAGGGCAGCATGATGAGCAGAAAAACAACGCCTGAGATAAGGACAATGGTTGAAAACAAGAGGCCCAGATCGGTGTGAAAGGTGATGTCGCCAAAACCCAGGGTGGACATGACGGTCAGGGTCCAGTAAACACCGGTAAACCAACTGTAGTTCCGCCCCTCCCAAAGCATGATAAGGTGGAAAATAAGGCTATAGGCAACAATGAGAGCGACAAGAAACAGAAAAAACTTGAGAAGGATCAAGGTATTTCTCTGCGTCGTTCTGTGGTTGAGGAAATAGACAAGCTGGGTGGGGAGATATTTCATGGGTGGGGTGATATTCGTTTATGGGTATCTTGAAAAACTAGATATTTTTTGCCGTGACGCAGTAATCGGGCAGGTAAGTGAGCCTGCGAGACTCCGAAATAGCAGTTTTGCAAGGTAGCCTTATGTTTTATGGTGGCGGAATAAACCAAGGTCATATCATACATATAAGATCCCTGGGCCACAAAGGACTAAGTGTTACTCGCTATCCTAATCGAAAAGACGCTTTTTCACCAAAAAAGAGCCCCTGGCCAGCATGAAAGGTTAAAACAGGGGGGCTGGAAGGGGTGGGGCGGTCCGCCCTGGGGCCTGGCTGGCGAGAATGGCCTCGCAGTTCCGGCTTAACAGGCATTTAACAAGAAGAGGTATGGAATGAATATATGGGTGGATGCCGATGCATGCCCGGTGGTGATTAAAGATATCCTGTTCAGGGCGGCGGAGCGAACCGGGCTATTACTGACCCTTGTCGCCAATCATCCTTTACGCATACCGCGGTCGGCGGGGATTAAATTTGTGCAGGTGGCAGCGGGTTGTGATGTGGCGGACAATGAGATTGTCAGAAGGCTGAGTGTTGGCGATCTGGTAATCACCGCTGATATTCCTTTGGCAGCTGAGGTGGTTGAAAAGGGAGGTCATGCCCTTAATCCCCGCGGTGAGCTCTATTCAGCTGAAAATATTAGAGAGCGTCTCAATGTCCGGGATTTTATGGATACCCTGCGCTCGAACGGCATAGATACCGGTGGTCCACCGGCCCTCAGCAAAAGGGACCGCCAAACCTTTGCCAATAATTTGGATAGATTATTAACCAGCCATGGCAGGGTTAAATAATTCTGACCTGCACTGTTTCGACAAACGTGCCGTCAGCCAAGATATCGGAAACCACGATGACCCTGTCCCCTGTGGACACAATATTTTTTCCGGTTAGCAGCTTTATTGCCCGGGAGATGGTGGTTTCCGGCGTCTTGGAAAATTTGACGATGCAGGCCTCTACTCCCCAGTGGATTGCCAACCGTCTCCTGACGTGGCTGGAGTTGGTAAAGGCATAAATTGACTCGTTGGGGCGACAGGCCGAGACAAGGACCGCCATCAGGCCCCGACGGGTAAAGACCAAGATGGCCTTGGCCTGCAGGTTGTTATTGAGGATGGCAGCGCAGCGGGCAATTTCATATTTGGCATTATCGGACGCCTCCACCCGCACCCGGGGATCGAGCTTCTGGCGCTGCTCTGTGCGCCGGGCCACCGCGTCCATGACCTCAAGGGCCTTAACTGGATATTTACCGGTGGTGGTCTCCCCGGAAAGCATGGTGCAGTCAACCCCCTGCAGAACCGCCCAGGTAATATCGGTCACCTCAGCCCTGGTTGGAGTTGGGTTAATGATCATCGATTCCAGCATATGGGTGGCGACAATGACCGGCTTGCCAGCCTGACGGCATCGCAGGACCATCTCCTCCTGGAGATGGGGGACCTCCTCAAAGGCAAGCTCTGCCACAAGATCCCCCCGGGCAATCATGACACCATCGGCAATCTCAATGATCTCAGCCAGATGGGGAATGGCTTCCGCACTCTCAATCTTGGCGATCACATCGATGTTGGCATTTCTTTCTGCCAGGTATTGCTGTAGGTCAACAATGGCTGAGGCCTCTTTGACAAAGGAAAGGGCAATGAAATCAACACCCTGCTCAATGCCGAATTTGATATCAAGCCAATCTTTTTCAGTGATCGATGGCAGGTCCGCAGACTTGCCCCGGATGTTGAGGTGACGGCGGGAGCCAAGCAGGCCCTCATCAAGACTCTGGCAGAGAATGTCACAGGCGGTCTTGTCCATGACCTCCAGGCGAATCATCCCCCCGTCAACAAGAATGATATCGCCAATGGAAACATCATCAATAAAGCCATCGTAACTCACCTCCACGCAATGGGGCTCAAGGATGGCCTCCCGGCGGATGGTGAAGGTCAGGGAGTCGCCATTTTTCAAGGGGATGTCAGGGCTAACGTCGCCGGTTTTGATCTCCGGGCCTTTGGTGTCCAGGAGGATGGCCACGGCCCCCCCTTCCTTTCTGTTTAATCGTTTGATGTGGTGAATCACCTGGCCATGCCAGTCATGGTCACCATGGGACATGTTGAGGCGGGCAATATTCATCCCCTTCAGGGCCATGGTCATGAGCATTTCGTAGGACTGGGTCCTGGGGCCGATGGTGCAGACAATCTTGGTTTTACGCATTGTGTTCATGGGATCAACCATAGGGTAAAATGCCAGGCCGTAGACAGGCGGCCCACAGGGTGGTGGGCGCGAAATTTTCAGGAAAAGAAGGGGGATGCACCCTTGATTATAGTGCAAAATAACCAGGGCCAGGGCAATAAAATCTTTAGATTCTGCTGTAGAATCTGGGGAGGGAGGGCGCAAAAAAATAAGGCATTGCCTGTGCTGCCCCTCAGCATAGATTGATATCTATATCAATCCCAAACCAGAAATTCACCAGGCTGGCCCTGATGGTCATCCTGATTGTGCCGGGCATCATTCTGCTGTGGCTAAAGGAAACCGAAATGCTGGTTTGTCTGAAAGAAGATCATGAAGAAACGGCCAGTGCTATTTCGTGACACCATTGCCAGGATCTGTCATGGAGAAAGAGCAGTTCGGCCTGTCCCGGTCTGCTGCGTTCAGTTATTGCATTGGCCGCCTTCGACCTTGGGGAAACCGGCCAAGCTGAAGCTCTGACCGCAGCCGCAGGTTGTTTTGGTGTTGGCATTCGTGAACTGCAAACCACCGTTGATCAAGTCGTCTGAGTAGTCAATGACCAGACCGTCCATGAATTTCAGGCTTTCAGGATCGGCAACGATCCGGATCGTTCCTTCCCTATGAACCACATCCTCGCCATCCTTCATCCCTTTGGCGATTTCCGCATTATATGTGAGGCCGGCACAGCCTCCTTCAGTCACACCGACCCGCACGAACTGGTCAGCCTCCAACTTGGTATTCAGCATTGAGGCTGCTTTTTCTTTGATGGTAATATGCATGACATCCTCCATCTTTAATTTTCCACAATCATAAGTAAACATATGGGCAGGCAACAGGGAAATGTCAAGGCGGCTAAAAAACAAAGGGGCTTATTGTGGATGGGGCATTCGGCGACAGCAACTCCCCATGGAGCAAGGAATAAAGAGGGATTACAGGGGGTATGACGTAGGGCAAAACAGGCAGGCCCGGGAGGATTGATCCAAGGGGCCGAGGTCAAAAATCTTGCCTCAGCCTTCCCTGGTCAGGGAAGGTAAAGTAGAGCTGCCCCGGGTTTTCTCATCACCGGGCAATCTTGATACCATGTATGTCCATGGTGATCAGCCTCTTTTTGTAGAGACCGCCAATGGCCTTTTTGAACACTTTTTTACTGACCCCGAACAGGGCGTAGATATCCTCCGGCCGGCTCTTGTCCGTAACAGCAATACTGCCGCCCCGGTCTTTTATGGTCTCCAGAATGGCCAGGGCAACATCATCAACCCCTTGTAAGCCTGGTTTTTGGAGGCTCAAGTCAATTTTATGGTCTTCGCGTATTTTTTTTATGTAGCCTTTGAGCTCCTGGCCTATGGCCAGCCCCTGGAATACCTCGTTTTCATAGAGCATACCCCCATGGGCATGGTTGATGAGTGCCCTATATCCCAGATCTGATTTCTCAAAGATAACAAGGTCAACCTCTTCGCCCTCTTCATAGGTCGGGGGCTGGGTACTCAAAAACTTTTCCAGCTTTGAAGAGGCGGCGATACGCTGGCTTTTTTCATTGAGGAAGATAAAGACAAGGTAGGACTTGCCTTCCCTCATTTGTTCCTGCTGTTCACTCCTTGGCACAAAGAGATCTTGTTCCAGCCCCCAGTAGAGGTAGGAGCCCGACGAAGAGTTTGCCACCACCCGTAATCTGGCAAACTGACCGACCATTGCGTAGGGTTTCAGGGTGGTTGCCAGCAGGTGATTATCCCGGTCTGCATACACAAAGACCTCAACCTCGTCGCCGGGCTGGCATTTTTCAGGGTCATACTTGCCCTTCAGGAGAACATCCCCCAACGCACCACCATCAAGGTGGAGACCATAGGCCCGCGCCCTCTTTATGGTAAGTTTATTTATCCTGCCGATCTCTGCCATCTTCTTTCCTGTTAAGTTGTTACGTGATACGGGTGGTTGCCGCTACTATGTCGACCCTATGCCGCAAACTCCGGTTCATAGCCCACCGTGAACGGGCTCGATGTGGTATTGCGGATGCTTAAGAAATGCGATTTCTTTTTATTGTCAAAGGGACAGAGAGGCATGGCGCAAGGCTCAAAGCCAAACTTCTGATAAAAGCCGGGATTACCTAAGACAAAGATCGTGCTTGTCTTGATGACATCCTGGCGCAGGGCAAAGCGCAGCAACTCAGAGCCTATGCCCTGCCTTTGAAACTCCGGTTTGACGGCCAGGGGCGCCAGATGCAGGCCGCAAACCTCAGAACCGTTATAGGCCTTGGAAAAGGCAATATAGGCGATGATCTTGCCCACATGAATACACACCCACTCATGGACAGCGGTGCCATTCTTGTGGAAATTTTCGACTAATTTAACCTCATAATTGCTGCCGGGGAATGCCTGCAGCAATAAGGCAGAGGCCTTGGGATAATTTTCAGGTGTGAGTTTACGTATTTTCATAGTTTTACTATCCACGGGAATTAACCCATTCCGATCTTTGTTATGCCACCACCTTGTGGACCAGCATATTCATAACCAGCCGGATCATCGTGTCCTTATGGGCAGGGTCTGA
>JAUVQZ010000125.1 GCA_030597865.1 Pseudomonadota bacterium
CGGTGGAGGGACGATTAAAGTCCTGCAGGTTTTTGATCAGGCCCTTGATGCGGTCACACTCCTCAATGGCCATGGCCGCCATTTCACCCTCGCCCTTATTGAGCCGGCCACGCATGAGCATGTTGACGATGAACAGGCGGATGGCAACAATGGGGCTGCCGAATTCATGGGCGATACTGGCGGCCAGTTTACCGATGGCACTTAATTTTTCGGAATGGAGGAGTTGGTCGTAGGTCTTTTTGAGCTCCGTTGTTTTTTCTTTCACCCGATCCTCAAGCTGGGCATGGGCCTTTTGCAGGGCCAGCCCCACCCGTTGTTTTTCGGCAATTTCTTGCTGGAGCTGCTGGTTGGCCCCGGCAAGGGCGTGGGTGCGCTCACGGACCTCTGTTTCCAGGATTGTTCGGTGGTTGGCCAGTTCCAGGTTCAGGGCTTCCAGATCTTTCTGCTGGGCCTGGTCATCAAAGAGTAACACCCCGAAAATGGTGATGAGGAAGGCGGTGTAGAGGAACTCCCCGATGAAGATATTATGGATGACCCCCTGGTGAACGGCGTAATCGTGGATTCCGCCCAGGAAGGTGCAGAGCAGGGCCAGCCTGGAAAAAAGGCCATGGGCGCCCTTGGTGTCAACGGTGAGGAGGCGGAAGAGGGTGTAGCAGCAAAAGAGGATGACAATGGTGGCGTAGAGGCTGAAGGCCGGTCCAGGGGTGCCAAAGCGGTAGTCAAAATCAATGCCGTAAAGGGTAACGGTCTTTAATGTCACAGGGGCACGGAGAAAGAGGTCCGTGGGCACGGTGAGGGCGATAAGGCCGGTGATAAGGAGAAAGAGGCGGGGGATGCGGCTCGACCCAAAATTGATGTCGTAAAGAATGGAGATCCAGGCCGTGAAACCGAGCATGAGCACAAAGAGCCTGGTGCGGTGCAGGATCAGGGGGTGCGGCTCATCAAGGGGAAAGGAGAGCAAGAGCCCTAAGAAAACATAGAGGCAGCCGCCAAAGGTTGCAATGCAGAAATAGGTGTAGTTGTTGAGCTTTTTATGGACGATGAACACCTTGCCCAGGTGGTAGAGCGAAAAGCAAAAGAGTACAGCGGTAATATGTGATAAAATAAGCTGATAGGTATTCATAGGCATTTCAAGGGTAAACAGTGGCTGGCGGGAAGTCAACAGGAGACATGGCAGGAATGCGTGATTTTACATGGAAGAACGGGGGATTGCTTGTTGTTGGCACCCTTGTTTTTGTCCTGCTCGCCGGATGTGGGGTCAAGGACGTTTCTTGGCAGTCGGCCTACGAGGATGAACGTTGCCAGCAGCTGTGGTCAGAGTCGGAAACCGGCATCCTCCAAGGGCAGGTGGCAGACAGTGCAACGGTTCGGGTCCAGGGTTTCCCATACCTGCGCAGCAATCGGTATCTGGAGGCCCTTGCCGATAGGGCGGCTGGTGAGCAGGAGCGTCACCATGTCCTGGAACAGATGCGTCTGCTTGATCTGGACAAACGCCTCCTGGAACACTCCAGGATACCGGGACATTCTTTGGCCGTCTTAGGCGGGGCAAGTGCAGAGCCCCCTGTCTCGGTGCGCAAAGAACTCAATAGATGTTCAACACAGCTTCTCCAGGAAGACAGGTCACGTCAGGGTTTTTTTGAAGAGGTCCGCCTGGGGGTGGACATGGACCGGGACTACTCCCTCTGGCTGCGCAGTGTCGGACTCTATCCCCTAACCTCTCTGCTTGTCGATTATATTGCCCAAAATGCCAAGGAGGAAATGGTTGATCAGCTCAGCAGGCCGGTTCTGCCAGGGGCTGGAGAGGCCTTTGTCACCTTCAGGCCGGTGCCCGCTTCCTCCCCATCCTTGCCCAAGGTATCGGAACTTTTACGCCAGGGTCGTGACAATCCCTTGCTCTCCCTCAACCTTGCGGACCAGGATCTTTTGGGCCTGGCCCGGGAATTTGCACCCCTGCTGACCATTGTTGACGGAGGTGGTCAGGACCGGTTCGGCAGGATTGTCAGGAGTCTGGACACCTTTGCGGTGGATGTCCATGATCCTGTGGTCTATTATTATTTCAGTCAAACCTTTGTCCAGGGCATTCCAGCCCTACAGATTAATTATGCCATCTGGTTTGCCCAGCGTACGGCGCCTGCCCCCTGGTTTGAACAGGGAGCCCTGGACGGTCTTATCTTCCGGGTTACCCTGAACTGGCAGGGGCGCCCCATCTTCGTTGATGTTGCCTTGCAATGCGGCTGTTACCATTTTGTGTTGTTTGATGCCAACCTGGTCAGCGGCACGCTTTCTGAACCAAGGGGTTTTCTGCCCTTGATAGGGGGCAGGTTGCCTGATCTGCAGGAGGCTGAACATCTACAGTTTCGCATCAACAGTGGTTGGCATCAGATTGGTCAGGTCAGCGCGGCCTTGCCCTTGGTAAAACAGCCGACCTACCAGCTCCTGCCTTACGAGGGTTTGGAGTATTTTGAGCATGGCAGTGCGGTGGTCAGCCTTTTTGACAAAGAGGGCCGGGTGCCTGGAACCAATCGTCTGGAGCGCTTTTTTCTCTTTCCCATGGGTATCGAAAAGGTAGGGGCCATGCGACAACGGGGCCGCCAACCCATAACATTAATCGGCCGGGCCTATTTCGATGATCCCCACCTCTTTGACAATGCCTTTGGCTACCATGCCCCCTTGCCTGGTATTGCTGAGTTGATCTCGAAAGAGGGCATTGGCCAGAAGGCCACATCTGTAAAAGAGGTTCCTGGTAAGAGGGCGATCAGGGCAGAGAAAGCTAAGATAGGGGAATAAGAGATGAGTTTTATGCAATGTACATCATGTGCCAAGAAATGGCAGAACCAGGAGGATTTTCTGGCCGATCCGGAGGTTTCCCTCCTTGGCCTCCAGGTCTGTTTTGAGAATTTGCTGGAGGGTCTTATCATGTTTAATCACTCCTGCAAGACGACCTTTTCCATTGAGGTGAGCAGGTTCGGGAACCTCTATCAGGGCCCGGTGTATGAGACCCGGGCCACCGGCACGGAGCAATGCCCGGGGTATTGCCTGAATGAGCGCGAACTCAAACCCTGCCCGACTACATGCTCCTGCGGCTTTGCTCGGGAGATTCTCCAGGAAATCAAGAATTTTCCAAAGGGGCAGAGGGGGTGATGGGCCTGCCTTGTTTCGTCCATCTCTCTCGCTTCTTTCTTAGTACACTCTTTTTTTAGACAAGCTCGGCGCTGCGGGCCGGGATCCAGCACTGGCGGCCATCAAGAAGTTCGATATGAAGCCAGTAACCCCTCTTTTTGATCAGGACGAACTCGGTGCCGCTGTGCAGGGGCGTGGCCAAGGCGGCCTGGTAGTTGCGGCCATCGCCCTGGCGGGCCACGATCTCGATGGAGACGATGACCCCCTCCCTGGCAGGGGGTTGAAGCTTGTCCAGTCCCACTGAGGTGAAGACCAGCAGGGTGGCCAGCAGTAAAAGGGTGGGGATCCAGGCCGACATGGTGGTTTTTTTGCGGTACCAGAGGGAGACGGCCAGCCAAAAGGCAACGTAGAGGCCAAGAAGGATCTGGATGCGCATCTCAAGGGGCAGGCTGCGGTGGGGGTTGAGGCGGCTCGTCTTGCCGTTAATCCCCGTAAATTGATCCGGGCGCTCGGCCCGGACAAGGTCCAGGTTATGTTGGAGGTTGCTGTTGCCGGCCATCCCCCTTTCCGCCCGGCGGTAATTGACCAGGGCCCGGCCCAGGTCGCCCAGACGATAATGGGTGTTGGCGATATTATAGGCCAGCCGGGGGTTTTCCCGGTCACCATAGACCTGCTCGTAACGTAACAGGGCTTGGCGGTACTGGTTTTGGGCCGTGGCTGTATCCTTTTCGTCACTGGCCATCTGGAAGAGGGCGTTGGCCTCGTGGACAATTTCCCCGTTGGTCTGACCATGGACAAGCAGGGGCAGGCAGAGGCTGAGGATGAGAAGAATGACAGGGGTTATTGGTCTCATCACAGCACCTTGGCGATTTTTTTGGCAACGCGAAGCAGGCATTCTTTGGCAAGGACGTGACCCATGCCGCCGTAAAGAGCGGCTTCACCCTGATTAAAGATCTCCTCCACCTCCCTTACCAGCTCGGTGTCCTCTTCATGGCCGGCCAGGCTGGCCAGGACATCTCCCCTGGTGATGGCCCGGGCCGGACGCCCCAGTTTGTCGCCGAGAAATTCAAGCCAGGCCTCAAAGAAGTCATCCTCGCCACCACTATGTAGCTTTTTGCGCAGTCGCCTATAGGCCTGGCGGCGCCGGTGCCTGGTCTCCCTGGTGTCGTCGTGCTGGTAGTAATCAATAAAGCAAACCAGGCCAAAGAGCAGGGGCGGCAGGAGGAGGATGGCGACATAGACCAGGTTGCCATTGCCCCCTGGGCTGGCGACATCAATCTCCTCAAGGTTGGGGCGGATGTCCTGTCTGGTTCCATTGATGATGGCTGTCCGATGGGCCGTGTCTTCGGATCTGGCGCCAAGGGCGTCTTGGGCCGTGATCACCCTGGTGGGGTGGACAACGAGACTGATATCCTCACTGCGGGCCACCTCGTAGGTGTGGGTGTCTGGGTTGAAAAAGGGCAGGCTGAGTCCAGGGATTTGACTGACCTGGCCATGGCTGGCCCGGATGGTGGTGGAGAAGCTCTTGATGCCGTTAGCAAGGCTGCTCTTTGGTTTGCTGGTGGCGGTCTTAAAGTCCTGGCTTGGCAGGGCCGTTTCCAGGGGCGGCAGGCTGAGGTTGTCAACAAAGCTGCCGGCAATACCCACCGTCAGGTTGATGGGATCACCGACATTGACGGCCGTGGGCGTGGCCTCGGTTATGATGGTGTATTGGCCCACCAGGCCGCTGAAATGGGGTGGCCTGCCCTGGCTGGGCAGGGTGAGGACATCAAGTTCCAGGGCGGTGGAGGGGATGACCACGGTGCGATACATCTTGCGGCGGCCGGAACCGAGCATGTTAAAGGGGTCCCTGCCGAACTGGCGGTTGTTTGCCTGGCCATAGCCGGCAAAGGCGTTAATGGCCAGGGAGCCGGCGGCCAGGTTGAGTTTGCCGGGGCTTCTGGGGATCAGGGTATGGCTAAATGACAGGCTGATATACTCCCGGCCACCATGGGCCACCACCTTTTTCTCGGCAATAACGGTTTGGCCGGCCACCTCGATTTCCACCAGCTCCTTCCTGGCCCTGGTCTGGCTGGACGGTTGGCCAAAGAGCTCAAGGCGTGGATCGTTGAAGATGGGCAGGTTGAACTCAAAGCCCTGGAGATCCTGGCCGATGAGCCAGGTGGTGGTCATGGTGATGGCCTCTCCCACATAACAGCGCTCCTTAGAGAGCTCCACCTGGAGCTTGAAGTCATCGATCTCCTCAGGCTTTTTCACCGTCATGGTGATGGGCGCGGTGCTGAGGGTGGCGCCGTTAATGTCCAGGGGGATGGCCGGGATGGTGAGGATACCGGCCTTGCTGGCGGTGAGCAGGTATTGATAGGTGTAGCTTAGGGTCTTGGTGGTCTGCAGCTTGCCGTTCATGGAAACCTGGTAGGTCTGGCTGCGGTTGGTGCCGCCCCTGGGCTCCACCCGGAAGCCATCCAGGCGGATGGTGGGCTGCTCTGTTGCCTCGGCGCCGTGTATCTCAAGCTGCAGGGTGAAGGGCTGGCCCACATAGACCTCACGGCTTGCCACCTGGGCCTGGATTGAGATGTTCTGTTCGGCTTGAGCCAGGGGGACAAGGATAAAAAGAGTCAGCACAATGGCCAACTTCTGGGACAGATATCTTATCATGGTTTGATATGGTGATGACATGGTTGCTACCAATCTTTGCCGCTGGCGGGGCGCTGTTGTCTGATGCGCAGGCGGCGCATCTCGTGGAGGGCCTTTTCACCGTCAAGGATGTCGGCCACGGTGCTGTCGCTCTTTGCGGCCCCCTGCTCTTGTCCTTCCTGGTGTTGATCGGCGGTTGCTGCGGCCTGGTTATTCGTATCGACAGCGGCGCTGGCTGATTGTTCCGTTTTGTCCTGCTGATCAGCGGCCAGGTTGGCCGCCATCTCCTGCAAGTTGTCAGCGGCGTTTTGCTGGTGTTCCTGGGCCTGGCTGAGATCTCCCTGGTTCAGGGCATCCTCGGCATTTTTCTGGGCGCTGATGGCCTTATCCAGCCCTTTGGCCAGATCCTTACGCCCTTGGCCGCCATCACTCTGGCCATCCGGGTCTTTATTGAGCTCTTCCTTGATCTTTTCCAGGGCCTGGCGTACACCCTGCTGCTGGGCCTCCATCTCCCCAAGCTGTCCCTCCTGGGCGCTGTCAGAGCCGGCCCCCTTGCTCTGATTGGCCATGTCCTGCTGCTGTTGGCCGGCCTCGGTGAGCTGGTCCTTGAGGTCCTGCTGATCTTCTTGGCCCTGGCAACTCTGGTTTTGCTGCTCGCCTTGCTGTTGTTGGCTGGCAGGGGGCTGCTGGTTGATCTGGGCGAACTCCCTGCGGAAATCCACAATGCCCTTGCGGGCCGCCTTCAGATGGGGATCGTCACGCAGGGCCTGCTGAAAGGCCTGGTTGCCGGCCAGCAGAAGCTCCTTTTTCTGGGCAAGATCCTGACTCTCTCCGGCGGCGGCGAGATGGGCACGGCCCTGATTATACCCGGCCCTGGCCCGTGTCTCTTTGTTTTTATCGGCCTCGGCACTTGCTGCAAAGCCTTGGGCTGCCTCGCTGAACCTTCCCAGCTTAAAGAGGGCCGTGCCCTGGTTGTACAGGCTGTTGGCATCCACTGGTTTCTTGGTCACGGCCTGGCTGAAGAGATCCAGGGCCAGCTCATAGTTGCTTGCCCCATAGGCCTCTGCGCCTTGGCGGTGTAGGTTGTCAACGCTTGCCGCCAGGCTGGGGCTTGTTAAAAAGAGAGTGGTGGCTAGGGACATAATAAAAGCACCACAGAGACACAAAGGCATTCTTTTCAATACCCCCTTGAGGGGTACAAAGTTAAAAAAAGAAAACCTCTGTGTCTTTGTGTCTCTGTGGTTAAAGAAAACAATTTTTTTTGCTGCTGATCTTAAAATCATTTCCGAACCATTTCCTTGGCCTGCGTGGTCAATATCACCATCTCCACCATTAACAACAGCAGGGCCAGACCTAAGAACCATTGAAATTTTTCATCAAAATTTTCAATGGACTCTTCGCTGAGTTGCCGTTTTTCATCCCCGGCAATGAGGTCAAGATAGACCTGGCCCAGGTCAATGGCGCCGGTGGCCACTGGCAAATAGCGCCCCCCGGGGGTGGCCAGGGCGATTTGGCGCAGGGTGTCGGCATCAAGCCTGGAATAGACCTCTTTACCTTCATGGGTGAGATGGCGCCGCCGTCCCTGTCCATCAATAATGGGGATGGGCTGGCCCTGACCCTCATCGCCCAGGCCAATGACGATGAGGCGGATACCCTCGTCCCCCACGGCCTCGGCGGCATTGATCGGGAAGGATTCATGGTCCTCGCCGTCGGTGATCAGGATGATATCTTTATATGCCTTGACCTGGTTATCAAAGACCTGGCGCTGCACCATACGCAGGGTGTCGCCGATATTGGTGCCGCCCTTGACCTCCATGTCAGTGCTCAGCCGTTCCAGCATCTGGCGGAAAAAGCCGTAATCCAGGGTCAGGGGGCAGCTCACCTTGGCGGAACCGGCAAAGGCCACCAGGCTGACCCGGTCGCCCTGGAGCCGTTCCAGGCAATCCATAATGGCCAGTTTGGCCCGTTCCAGGCGATTGGGGGAGAGATCCTCGGCCAGCATGGAGCGCGACACGTCGAGGACAAAGATCACATCGCGGCCCTGGCGCTTCATTGTGGTGGGTTTCTGCTCCCAGGCCGGCCGGGCCAGGGCGATAATGATCAGGCCCAGGGCCACAAAGAGGAGGCCCCGCTGGAGCATGGTGCGCCAACGACGGCCCTGCTTCAATGCTTCAGGTCTGCGGCTGAAGACCCGTAGTTTTCTGCCGGCCCGCCGGCCATGGATGATAAGAAGCGCTGCCAGCAGGGGCAGACCCCAGAGCAGGAGCAGGTAGGTGCTGGCCAGAAACTGAAACTTCATGGCAGCACCGCCAAGACACTCCACTCCAGAGCCAAGGCCAGGGCCAGTAAGCCCAGTCCGGCCAGGACAAATATGCTGAAGTACTCCCTGTAGTCCATATAGCGGATCGACTCGATCTCGCTCTTTTCCAGGCGGTCGATGGTCTGATAGATCTCGGCCAGGGCCTTGCCGTCCGAGGCCAACCAGAACTGGCCGCCGGTTTCACTGGCCAGGGCGGCCAGGGTCTTTACATCCACATCCGGGCCCTGGCCCAGGGAGAAGAAGGAACGCTTCTTGGCCTCGCCAATGGCAA
>JAUVQZ010000056.1 GCA_030597865.1 Pseudomonadota bacterium
AGCCGTCCCTTCCCCCAACAACTGATCCCGTCACATATCCCTTCCTCCGCAGCCAGCCGGAAATTAACGAAACCAGCCCTAACTTCAGACCGTCTTATTCTGGCGGATAAATTCGAGGAGGCTGGAAAAGCTCTCCATCACCAGGCGGCTGGACTCCATTGACTCTATCCGCACACCATACCTATTCTGCACCGTCACAACAATCTCTACGGCATCCAGGGAATCTATGCCCAGGGGTGATTCAGGTCCGATCAGGGGCAGATTCATTATCTCTGCGGGAGTATACTCTGCCTCGGGCAGCTTACAGGTCTCCCTGATAAGGGCGAGAAGCTCCGTCTCTAAGTGTTGTTCTTCCATAATCCTTTTTTTATCTTGTTGTCATGTAACTATTCAGTGAGGGCAAGAAATTACCCTCAACTCTAAAGCGTAACTGTTCAGAAGTGCCCCAGGGCAACACCATCACAATTTAGGCCTCGACATCCTCCAGGCCAGAACGATACAGCAGCAAAAAAAGAGCAGCAGACGTAGAACACCGCCTTGCATGGCCCACAGGGACTCGTCCCGTATCAAAACGTCGTGAAAGGCGGTAAGACCCCAGTTAAGGGGAGAAAAAACACTTAATCGCTGCAGGGTCTCGGGCATGGCATAGACCGGAACCATTATGCCGCCAATGGCCGCAGCAATGACAATGGAGATTGACCCGAACATGGAAACCTGTTCGTAACTATTACAAAGAACCCCCAGCAGCAAACCATAGCCACAGGCGGCAAGGCTTGCCCCACAGACAATGAAAAGGACCTCTACAGGTGCGGCGCTTATTGAAAAGGCGGGTAGGCCAAGAACAGGAAAAAACTGGCTGCCAATGAGATAAATCACAAAAAACTGGAGGAGGCAGACCAACAGATAGGCGAGAACCTTTCCTGCCAGAAGGGAGAATGTCGAAATCGGCATGCTCATGAATCGCGTCCAGACTCCGGATTGACGTTCACGGAGCAATGCCCCCCCCAGGGGCAGGACCGTAAAAAAGATGCCAAAGAGGGCCCAGGCCGGCACATTCTGCTGAACAACCCCTGGCTGGACCTCAGATATTTCTGCCCCCTGGTCGGTGACCAACATCAATTGACGATTGAGACTGCTAAGCCCTAACTCTTCCTCAGAGAGGTATTGAGCTGGTATCCCTAAGCCCATGAGCTTGCTGGTCAGATGTTTTCCCAGGAACCTGATCTTCTCGGCCATTTCCACCTGGGCAAAGGCCATCTGCAATTTGCCCAAGAGGCCTGCGCGGAAAGCGGGCAGGATTGCCGGATCAAAATGAACAATGGGCTGGGACAGAGAGTCTGCCTGGCTTTGATCGGCAAGATCCTGGCTGGTGAGGGTCAGACTCTTTTCAAGCTCTTTGCCTGTGCCGGCAGGCAGGATGAGGCAGGCTGTATAGTCGCCATTATTAACGGCAGACAAGGCCTCCTTACGTCTATCCGGCGGCCAGGAGACGACCTCCACAGAGCCATCATCAGCAATGGCATCCAGAAAATCCTTTGCCATACCCCCCTGATCTTCGTCAATGAAGACAAGAGTGGTGAGCTGTTCACCGGTGAGCTCCATGACATTTTCCTGGACCAGGGTAATGATGAGAACCAGGACTGCGGGCATGAAAAAAAGGACCAGCACACCGCCATAATCACGCCTGAGAAGGAGAAGCTCTTTACCAGCAACAGTGAAAATCCTGATCATAACGATTAATCCCGCAACTCTTTACCGGTCAGCAAGAAAAAACACTCCTCAAGATTACGGCACTTATGTTCCTCAATCAAACTCTTAGGGCTGCCAACAGCAAGTATCTCCCCCTCATCAATAATGGCCACCCGGCTGCAGAGCTGCTCGGCCTCTTCCATATAATGGGTGGTGTAGATGATGGTAATTCCTTGGTCCACCAGATGCTGCAGTTGGTCGTGAATTAACTGTCTTGACTGGGCATCAATGCCCACGGTGGGTTCGTCGAGAAAAAGAATTTCCGGCCCATGGATCAGGCCCACGGCCAGGTTGAGGCGCCTCTTCATTCCGCCGGAATAGGTTGACACGGGTTGATCCGCCCGCTCTGTCAGGCCGGAGAAGTGAAGGCAGAACTCTATTCGTTCCCTCAGCTCCTCACCTTTTAGGCCATACAGCCTGCCAAAAAAACGTAAATTTTCCCGACCACTGAGATTATCGTAGAGGGCTATATCCTGGGGAACAAAACCCAGGGGTTGCTTTGCCGCCATGGCATCTATGGCCATCCGGCGGCCAAGGATGTCAATGGTGCCGCTATCCGCCCCTGCCAAACCGCACAGCAGGGCAAGACTTGTCGATTTTCCGGCGCCATTGGGCCCTAAAAGGCCAAAGAGAATGCCCTGCGGGACAGAGAGGCTCATGCCATTCAGCGCAGGTTTCTCCTGGCCGGGATAGGACTTGACAACCCCCCGCATTTCAATGGCACCTAAGTCTTGCATAGTGAATTTTGATGCTCCCGTAAAAAGTCTCTGGCGACCAAACTCGTTGACGCTAGATCAGAAAGATAGGCACTGTGCCGATGGCCGTACCGGACTTTTCGAAGTCTGCGCTGTCTGCGAGGCCATCAATTTTTAAAATAAAAAGTAATGGCGTAATTTTGAGCAGTTAACGCGCTCACCCTATTTCCGCAACAAGCTTAAGGAGTTTGCTGAAGGCCTGCTCCTCTCTGTCGGCACAGTCCATCATAATGGCAGACATGGCCCCATAGCTGTCGCCAGCAAGGGCCCGGCCCTTACAGACCCTGGCGGCCATGGTGGCAAAATCACGCCAGCGATCACCGATTTCAGTAAATTCGGCCGCACAGGCCGACAGCTCAGGAACCTGGAGGAGATCACTGCTCTCGCGGAGAAAATCACCAAAGAGAAAACGAAAACCGCCGCCGCCGGTGCCGATTTCCTCCTGCATCCGCACCACATGCCCGAGGTGGAGATCTGCCTTTTCCCGGCCCAGTCGTTGGGGCCATTTGACAAGGCGGCTGGCCAGGAAACGAATGCCCCTGACGCCGACCAGGAAGAACGGCTTCTTGATCATGTACCTGGAAACAAATCGAAGTCCGTCCACTATGCCGTCAGCAGGATCAGGCTCGTGCTCGCCCCTCTCAAGGACATACATCTTACCCTTTGGGGCCAAGGCGCCGGGGGCAAACCTTGCCCTGATCAGGTCTTCGGCGGGACAGGTCACCGGCATGGGAAAAACCGGGTCACTGATCAGATAGTCATTGCCCTCCTTGCCGTAGACCACGAGGTTATGACCATTAAAGTGGAAACGATAAGCCTTGGGAAAATAGGGCAGCCAGAAGACGCTGGTCTGCAGGCCAACGGGGATACCCTGGGACAGGTAGTCGTCCAGTAATTCCATTGCCGGTTGCGGTTTACGGAATGTATGGCCCTTGATGGTAAAACCAAGGTTGGCGGTGAGACGTTTGAGGATATTGCCGGTGGCACAGCGATAGGTGGTCAGGGGCAGACCATTGATCTTGATAAAGGGGAAATAGCCAAAGAAGAGACCTCCCCCCATGCCAAAGGCCATGGGTTCAGAAAGGGAGAGCCCCTGGTGATTGACCAGGGCGGCGGCAACGCCGCTTTCACAGTGGGCCGACTGTTTATGCTGAAAATCGATGACACAGTCCATTATTGACCCTTCTCATACACGGCGGACATAAAAAGACCCTGGCGCAGATCATCTGCACCTATTTTGAAAAGTCCGGCATAGCCGGCAAGCAGCTCAGGATGCAATTTTAAAAAAACCCCTGGTTTAAGATGTCTTTTGACCCGCCAGCGGGCAATACCCATGTATTTTGCCAACAGGGAAGGGTCCATCTGGTTGACCGCCATATAGTAGAGCAGGACACTGGCCTCACCGGCCACGACCCTGGCCCTGGCCGTGACTACCTCTCTCTCAATAACTTCCCAGGCCTGGCGGTTAACGACATCTACGGTACTGGTGTCTGTGCTTTCCACGCGTCGGCACTGGCCTTGGCCTTCAACCGCATACTGGATAAGAGGCATGCCCTCGCTCACCCCGTTAATCTTTCCTTCATCCATCATCGAGCCTCCTTTCCATAGGGGATCCCCCGCATACGACAGAGGGTCTGAACCTGGCAACCCAGAAATCAGACCACGGTGAGATGCATATAGCCACAGGAGAAACGGCCACTCTCCGGGATCATACAGAGAATGGTCTCTCCCTTGAGCAGCTTACCGGAGTGGAGCAGCTCCTCAAGCATGATATATATTGAGGCAGAACCGGTATTGCCCTTGCTGCTCAAGTTGGTGAACCAACGCCCCATATCAATGTCAAAACCCAGATCCTTAAAGGCGTCAGCCAGCCGGATCCGGAAATAATCAGAGGAATAATGGGGCAGAAACCAGCTGATATCCTCCGCCCCCAGATCATGCTTTGCGACCAGGGGGGCAAAGGCTCCATTAACCAGGAAGGGAATAATCTCTTTATTCAAAAGTTTGGCATCCTGCTTGACCGGAAAGGCCTCGGCTGCCACGGCCGCCTCCAATGAGCCAAAGCTTCGCCAGCCCTGCAGACTGCCATCTTGCCGTTTTACAGCACCGGCATACATACAGGGCCCATAGCGATGGGCATGGCTGGTCATCTCAATCCAATCCACCTGCAGGGCCAGCCTGTCAGTGGGCCTGTCAGCCGTCACAAAACAGGCCCCTGCCCCATCAGAGAGCATCCAGCGCAGAAAATCGGCCTCAAAGCTGAGCAGGGGGGTCTTTTCCAGTTCAGCCGCCCGCTCAACGCCACTGGCGGCACAGATGGCAGAACTCATAAAGGTGGAGGCCTGCTCAGAACCCGTGGCCACCCCTTTCATGGCCATACCACTGGCAATGGCCATCACCACGTACTTCAGAGAGGCGATGCCAGACAGACAGATACCGGATGTCGTGGCAACCTCCAGGGCCGGACAGCCCAGTTCACCATGGACCATGGAGCCATGGGACGGCATAAGCTGGTCCGGTGACGAGGTTCCACAGCAGAGAAGATCCAGGTCAGCCAAGGAAAAGCCATCATAGGGGGTAAGGGCCCGGATGGCCTCGGCCGTGAGCTGGGTATTGGAATGGGTAATGGCCCCGGTCTGGCGGTCCAGGGCATAGTAGCGCTGCCTTATGCCATTATTTCGCAGAATGATTTTACGGGTGCGGGACGGCAGGTTGCCCACCATCCCCAACACCTCTTCCATCTCATCATTGGCAACAGGGGCATTGGGCAGGAAACTGCTTATTTCAGATATATAAACTTTTTTGGTCATTATAGACGGGCGCCGCTATGGCTCATCTTCAGGAGCGCGGCGTAGCGTTGGTAAAAATCTTTTCCCGCCATGACAGTTGGGGTCACGGCATTGGTCAAGGTATAATAATCCAGATCATGAATAGTGATATCCCCCTGCATATCGCGAAAGAGAGGTGTACCAGGCAGGGGAGTTAACACGGTAATCATGGGCAGGTCAACTTTATGATCGGAAATATACCTCTCCAGACGATCAAAATCACTATGATTATAGGATGGCGAGACAATAAAGTCGCCAATCATGGTGATGCCAAGGTCATGGAGGATCCTGATGGCCTCGCTGTTCACCGCCACTGAATTGGCCTTATTCATGGCAGAAAGTGAGCCATCGTCAACCTCCTCAAAGCCGACAATCACCGCCCTCAGTCCCGCCTCCTGCCACAGGGCCATCAATTCAGGGTGTTTAACCACCGTGTCGGAACGGACATCGGCCAGAAATTGTTTCTGGAGCCTTGCCTCCTTCAGGGCCGTGCCTAATCTCGTGGCATGCTCGACATTGGCAAAGGTATTGGCATCAAGCAACCTGATGACCGGGATGTCCGGCAACAGCGAGATATCACGAAGAACCGTATCAATGGAGTGGGCGAGATATTTACCATGGGTGAGGGCCTTTATGCAGCAGAAATGACAGCGAAAGGGACAACCAAAGGCCGTGGCCACAAACCCCATATCCAGCTGCAGGGAGGTCAGGATGTAATGCTCCCGGTAGCGCTGCACCAACTCATAGGCGGGGGGCACATCATCCACCAGATCAGCCATGGAAAACTGCCGGGGCCGATAAGAGGCCTTCCCCCCTGAGCCCACCTGGCAGATGCCGGGGATGGCGGAGGTCCCGTTGCCCTGCTCAAGGGCCAGAATTAACTCCCGGAAACTGGCCTTACCCAGGCCAATGGCAATATAATCAATGGCTGGCTGGTGGAAAAAATCAGGGTCATTGCTGGCATGGACGCCTCCCACCACCACCAGCGCCCCACAGGACTCCTTTACCCCTTTGGCCAGGGCCACCATGGTATTGGCCTCACAGGTCATGCCGGTGATACCGACGAGATCTGGCGCAAATGAGACCAGGGTGGCGGCCAGGGCATCCGGCTCCACCTTCAGGTCAAGGATCATCACCTCCTGGTCACGCAGATTACCGGCCAGCACCTCCAGGGCCAAAGGCTCACCGCGAAAGATCGGTTTGATGGAGTCGATGCCATACTCCTCTTCCGGAATAGAGCGACCACTATTGGGGGGATTGACAAGTAAGATTTTCATTTTTTCTCTAACTTAAATTTTGCAAACGTGGTGTTCCCGATCAGAAAGTCCAGATTTGGTCATAGTTTTGTTAATTGCTCAAAATTGATCATCCCGTAAAAAATCGCTGGCATCAAAACCATGTGACGTTAAATCATTGAGATAACCACTGTACAGGTGGCCGTACCGGGCTTTTCGAAGGTCTCGCAGATAAGCGCAGACTTCGAACTCGCTATCTGCGAGGCCATCAAAATTACGCCATTACTTTTCCTTTTTAAAATTGATGGTCTCGTAAAAAGTCATGGGATGGCTATGCAAGATTTAGGTCTAACAAAACCCCGGCATTAATACCGCCAAAACCAGAATTAATAGTGAGAATGGAGGGCCCCTCCAGTTGCAGGCAGGCGGTGCCGGAGATGGCAACACTGCCCTGGGCCACTGATCTGAAACCATGGGTTGGCGGGATATGACCGGCCGCCAGGCTATCCAAGGCGATCACCGTCTCAATCACCCCGGCCCCACCCAGGCAATGGCCAATGGCGCCCTTGACCGAATGAACAGGGGGCGGCGATGACCACTGGTGGCCAAAGGCGGTGAGTTCCATGGCATCGTTGTAGAGGGTGCCGGTGCCATGGGCATTTATCGCCCCCACCGGCAGCTGTCCCTGGCGGGTGATCTGCCCTATGGTGGCAATGAGTCCGGAGGCCTGCCGGCAGGGGGCGGTGATATGGGTGGCATCACAGGCGGTGCCCCAGCCAGCCAGACGGGCCTGCCCTGGCAGACCAAGATCATGGGCCCCATCCTCGGTGGCGAGTAACAACCAGCCCCCACCCTCCCCCAGGGAAAGACCGTCACGACCGGCATCAAAGGGCCGGCAGCCACCGGTTGACAGGGCCTGCAGGCTGGCAAAGCCGGCCAAGACAAAGCGGCTGACCAGGTCAAGGCCCAGCACCAGCACGGCCCGGCACTCTCCCGCCTCAAGACGCATGGCGGCCTGAATAATGGCCAGGGTGCCGGAGGCGCAGGCCGCAGAGACTGTATCCACCTGGCCCGCCCAGGCAAGGCGCTGACGCACCAGCCCGGCTAGATGAAAGGGCTGGGCCACCAGCCCTGCCTCTCCATCCAGCAGTTCATCCGGGGCGGCCTTGGTGGTGGCACAAATCACCGGGGTCTGGGCCGGCAGACTTGGCAGGGTGGCCACCAGCCTGTCAAGCAACGAGGCCAGGCGCTGGGGACTGCCCAGTTCGCCTTCCAGATCACAGGCAGCCACGGGCCAAGCGCTCTGAAAGCCATGGGGCTGCACGGCAGCCAGGCCGGTCTGGCCCTGGCAGAGACCCTGCCAGGTCTGGTGCCGATCACCCAGGGCCGTGATGATCTGGCCATCACAGGCAATAATGGTCATGGGCCCATCTCCCCGGCCCGCCATCTCTGCCTGAAATCCTCTATGAACTGGGGCGCCACGAGCAACAGGCCCACCATCTCATCGGTAAAGAGCTGGACCGTATAGCCACTACAGGCCATGGCCCGGTCAGGCCCCAGGATCTCATAGGAATAGTTGAGGCGCAGGGCCTCACACCAGTGCAGGGTGGTATTAATGGTCATGACCTCATCAAAACGCAGGGGGGCATGATAGTCAAAATGCATCTGGACGATGGGGGCCATAATCTTATTATCACGAAAGCCAAGGTACTGGAGCCCAAAGGTATCACCAAAGGCGATTCTGCCATCCTCAAAATAGCTGGGATAGCGGCCATGCCACACCATACCCAGGGCATCGACCTCTTCAAAACGGACGCGGCGCTGACAGGTGGCCAGCAGGGGTGGCAGACCATCGTTATCCTCCTTGAAATAAACCCGTGGAAAGCCCATCACTGCTCCTGTAGAAAGAGCCGGCCATCGGCAACCTTGTTATCCGCGCTGCGCAGGGTGAACTCGACCTGCCAGCCATCATCCTGATCACAGAGGCTGCCCTGGACATCAAGGGGCTGATCAACGCCTATCACCACCCGGAACTTAATATGGTCGCAGCTGCGGCCCAGCAGTTTTTTGGACAGGGAGAGCTCGGCCAGATGGCGCACGGCTGCCAGCTGCAGAATGGCCGGCAGGACGGCACGGCCGGGGAAATGTCCGGCAAAGCCTGGAAAGTCCGGGGGGAAACAATAGCTGCCGGAAAAACTCATCCCTTCCGGGGTGGCCTCACAGTTCCACGACTGTAGGGCGTGGCCAAGATCCTCCAGCAATGATTGTTTTGTCATCTCTTCACCTCAGTAGCTGACGGCAGGGTCCGTAACTCCAACCCGAAACCGATCCAGGGGCTGGTATAATTGGCCTGTTTCCAGACCTCTTGGTCATATTCCACCTGCCACATTGTTACAAGTCCCAGGGTTGTTTTTTTCCTAAAACCACCGCCATCAGCATCATGGCAGAAACGGCTGAGAAGATAGCGGCTGCATGGCTGCTCAAGCGGTTGGGCGATCAGGATCCGAAACAGGGCCTTTGACAGCAGGCCGGGCAGAGACGACTCCTGAAAGGGCCCATAGGCCTTCAGCAAGTGATGTTCACCATCACCACCCACCCGGGCAGACAACAGGGTGACACCGGTGGCATCGAGAAGGGCATAGTAAAAGCCATCAGCGCCATGGCGCAGGGCCAGCAGGCCGGAAAAACGGGGTTCAGACCAGCGGCTGAGGCGGATCTGATACAGCATCGACTCACCGTCCGGCAGGATGGCCGGCGCCATGGTTTGCCGGGGCAGACTACACCCAGCCATGATCAGGGCACAGAGCAGGACAACAACCCCTCTCATGGCTGTTCTCCGGCCAGAACGGGAGTGACCAGCAGGGCAGTGGGCCAGGCAGCGCCAATACCCACCAGCACGGTAATACCCAATGAGTTGAGGGCCGGGTGGCTGGCAAGGGCCAAGACGCCAAAGCCGATCAATGAACTACAGGCACAGATGGTGATGGCCTGCATGGCGGCGATCTCGCCACTGCGGCACACCATAAAGATACCGTAATCAACACTGAGACCAATCACCATGATACCCATGAGCAGATGCATCATATTGAGCTCACCCTGGCTGACAAGACTATAGATGGCCATGGCTGCCAGGGCCGATCCCACCGGAGCCAGGGCGCCCAGCACTAAACGCCAGCGGCGCAGGGCCAGGCTGACAATGATCACAATGACCAGCCCGGCAGCCAGGGAGAGGGTCATAATATCGTGGCGCAGCAACCTTTCCACCTGCTGCCGCCACTTCTGGTTGGTCAGCAGGTGGATGCCATCCTGCTGCTCACTAAAATCAAGCAATGTTTCATAGAGGCCCTCCTCCATGGTGACATTGGTGACCACAAGAAAGTCACCATCAACCCCGGTGGCCCCAGCCACAGGGGGTCGAATCAGGGTGCGGGCCAGTACGGCCAGGGGCCCGGCCAGAAGACTCTCTGCACTGAAGGGAGAAACGGGCTGCTCAAGCCAGGAGAAAAAGGGCTGAAAGCCCTCCGCATTAAAGCCCTGGGCCTGGGCCACGACCGAAAAATGGTGCTTAAAATCAGGCCGCTCAGCCCAGAACTGCTGCCAGGCCTCGATATGGCCCTGCTGAACCAGAGGGCCGGGCAGGAGTGGGGCCAGGGACTGGACACGCTGGACATCATGGGCCTGGAGAAGGGCATAAACGTCCGAGTTTCTCTCCAGGGCAGCGGAAAGCGATCTATCACTGGCCACCACAAAGGCCTGGTCAGCCGGTCGGCCCCAGGTGCGATAAAAATGTTCCTCATCGGCCAGGACCCGGGCATCCGGGGCGTCAAGGACACGCAGATCACCATTATACTTCAGGGCAGGCCAGCTCAGAGCCCCCGCCACCATGAGCAGCAGCCAGCCAAGGAGAATAAGGGAGCGCCCTTTTTGGGGCTGAAGGCGAAAGAACCAGCCCCTGGGCATTGTGGTGGAACGCCGGGCAGGACGGATCAGGGGAATAATGAGCCACGACATGGCCACGGCCAGCACGACCCCCACCAGGGCCAGCAGGGCCATCTGGCGATGGGAGGCCACCTGGGAGAAAAAAAGGACGATAAAGACCCCGGAGGTGGTCATGGTGGCCAGCAGCAAGGGCCGGCGCAGAGTGGCCAGCACCTGGGCCGTGCTGCCCTCCTGGCGTCTGAGGGCCAGATAGATGTGGACGCTGAAATCCACGGCAATGCCCAAGAGAACAATGCCAAAGCCCAGGGCCAGGGCGCTGATCCGGCCAAAGACCAGATTCACCAGGCCAATGGCAAAGGGCGCGGCCAGGAAGGGAATCCCCAGCACAAAAAAGGCGCGAACATCACGCAGGGTCACCAGCAGCAGGATAAGGAGAAGAAAGGAGGCTATGGGCAGAAGAATCTTTAAGTCCCGTTGAATGGAGCGGGCATTGGCCAGGGTATGGGGCAGGGAGCCAATAACACGTCCCTCCACCTCCCCTGCCACCAGGGCCAAGACCCCCTCCACCACCCTCTCCACCTGCTCAGCAGATTGGGAATCGGTCAAAGGGGTACGGCTCTCTGCCATGATCAGGCAACTTTGCCGATCCTTGCTGATGAAAAAACCGTCCATCACCACCATGGCATATTCAGCCTGAAGGTGACGGAGCTTGGCAAGGGCCAGGGTGGTGATGCCCAGGGGATCCTGCTGGACCTGTCTTTTCAGGGCAATGCCGGCCGGGCTGTTCAGCAGATTAAAATCCGCGGCCAGCTGTTTGGTCATGCCGCCCTCGCTGGTGAGCCGGGCCAGGGCAACAAGATCCTGCTGATCAAGAAGGGCCGGGATATGGGGCTGGATCTCGTTATAAACGCCAAACTCATAGCCCTGGGGCAATCGAAAGACCACCTCATTAAAGGCCGCACTGTCGGCAAAGGCAGCCCCCACCACCACGGCATTCTTCTGCAGGAGGCGAACCCTCTCTGCTGCTGGCAGCCCCCCATCCTTGACCGTCAGGGTGAGAAAGACGCGATCCACCAGCCCCAGACGCTGTAAGAGGCGGAGATCACCCTGGACGGCCTCACCCGGCAGAAGGTCCAGGGCATTATCATCAATGGTCAACCAACGTAGGGAGAAGAGCCCTGCCAGCAGAATAATCAAAACAGGGAGAAGACGGAGGAGCCGGGAATCCATCATGGCCGGTCACAATCCTCAAACAGACGGGCAGGGAGCACGCCGATCTGGTAGGCGCCAAAACGGAGCCGGGTCATATCACCACCAGGCTCAATAATATCCACCTGGACTGGCTGCAGGGTATGGGGATCAAAGGTGATCACCACCCGCTCAATGAACCGGGTCATGGCCGTCTCTTTCGGGGTCACCAGCAGGGTTGTCCTATCCTGGAGGGCCAGATCATACATGGCCGTCAGTTTGGCGTAACGGCCATCCAGCCAGGTCCAGAGCTGCTGGGCCACCATGGCCATGACCGGGTCACTGTCCAGATCAAAGGCAACCGGCTCAACCTGATCATTACAGCGCAACCCCGTACGGCCATTAAAGAGAAGCACAGAGGGAACAGGGTCAAGAAAGGCCCAGCGCAGCCGATCAGGACGGCTGATGGCCAGTTCCCCCTTAAAGATCACCACCTGATTAAAGAGGGAGAGATGGCGCTCCTGGACAAAGGAGCAGGAGAAGGAGGTCAAGCTGGCTGATTTTTCCTCAATGGCCGCGACAAAGTCAGCCAGCTCATCGGCCATGGCCGGCTGGCCGGCAAGGACAAGCAACAGACTCAATGAGAACCACCTCAACACAATGACCACCCTCTTATTAACCTGGAAATTCATCACCTTCCCACACCTTGAGATCACCCTGGGCCAGCATACGGCCATGTTGACTAATGGCGCCATGGACAATCTTAATGGCACCGAAGGAAAAGGTCTTTTGCAGCTCAATGGTTATCAGCGCCTCAACTTCAGGTAGCGCCAGACATTGCCAGGAGTCGACCCCAACAAGAAACCCCACCTTGGCCCTGTCACCGGCACAGATACAATCATAACCATTGATGGCAGCAACACCCTGGGCCGCAAGCTCTATGAGATATTCAGCCATCAGGCCCTGATCATGGTCAAGGAAGATGGAATCAGCCGCCAGTCTCGCCTCAACGCAACCGGTCATCTGCTGACGATCACGCGCCACCAGGCGATCAATGAGGCGCATGGCCAAACGATGGGGAATGAGTCTCTCCGCCTCACAGGGCAGGGATATTATTTGATCAGTCATGGTCACCATCGCAAATCAGCAGAATTAAACGCCTTCCAAGGCACGGTTTCACCCTTTTTAGTCTTCGGTCTGGCCCTGCGAGACAGGACAATCACCCCACAGCACAAACCTACACATGATGGTCTCGTAAAAAGTCATGAGATGGACGCCATCACATATACAATCCACCATTAACGCTGAGAACCTGGCCGGTCATATAACCGGCGTCCGGGCTGAGCAGAAAATCCACCACCCCGGCCACCTCATCCCGGCTACCGACCCGGTTCAGGGGAATCATGGGCAGCATACGTTCCAGGGGCAAGGCCTCGATCATCTCCGTGTCAATGAGACCGGGGGAAACCACATTGACCAGGATATTGCGGCGGGCGAGCTCCCGGGCCAGGGCCTTGGCGGCACCGATAAGTCCGGCCTTGGCCGCTGAATAATTGACCTGGCCGGCCTGGCCTGTCTCCCCGGAGGTTGAGGCAATGGCAATGATGCGGCCCTGCCGTTTTGAGATCATGACCTTGCTGAAGATAC
>JAUVQZ010000068.1 GCA_030597865.1 Pseudomonadota bacterium
GCTTTGGCGAGAACTCCTAGATTTCCGCCTTCGCTGAAATGACTTTTGTGGCTAAGAATTAATCCTATGATTTCAGGCTGTTGACGAGGTAGACCCTCGATTGGCTGAAGATTAGTGGTAATCACAATTACAAATGGGGAAAGGGAATGAAATATGATGATATCTTTGCGCTAAGTATCAAAGATCCCACAACTTTCTGGTCAGAGGCAGGCAGGGGAATTGATTGGTATAAGGAGCCGGATGTCATTCTGGATGACAGTAAGCCACCTTTCTATCGTTGGTTCCAGGGGGGCACGCTCAACACCTGTTATAACGCCGTTGATCGCCATGTGGAAAATGGTCGTGCTGACCAGGTTGCCATCATCTTTGACAGCCCGGTCACGGATACCATTCGTAAAATAACCTATGGCCAGTTGCAGGATCAGGTCTCCCGTTTTGCCGGGGTGTTGCAGGACAAGGGCGTAGGCAAGGGTGATACGGTCATTATTTATATGCCGATGATCCCTGAGGCCGCCTTTGCCATGCTGGCCTGTGCCCGCCTGGGCGCCATCCACTCGGTGGTGTTCGGGGGCTTTGCCCCCAGTGAGCTGGCCCTGCGTATTGACCATGCCCAGCCCAAACTCCTTATCACGGCCAGCGGCGCCATTGAGGGCAAGAAGACCTTGGCCTATAAGCCCTTGGTTGACAAGGCCCTGGATATTGCCAGCCATGGGGTTGACTCGGTCATTGTCCTTAAACGTGATTTTGTCGATGCTCAACTCACCACTGGCCGCGATTATTTCTGGCAGGATCTCATGGAGAGTGCCCAGGCCGTTGACTGCGTGCCTGTTGAGGCCACGGACCCTCTCTACATCCTATACACCTCGGGCACAACCGGGATGCCCAAGGGGGTTATGCGTGACAACGGCGGTCACGCCGTGGCCCTGCACTGGTCCATGAAGAGTATCTATAATGTTGAGGCGGGTGAGGTGTTCTGGTCGGCCTCTGACGTGGGCTGGGTTGTCGGCCATTCCTATATCGTCTATGGGCCGCTGCTGGCCGGCTGCACCACCGTCTTTTACGAGGGCAAACCCATTGGCACCCCTGATGCCGGCGCCGTCTGGCGGGTGATTGCCGAGCATGGCGTCAAGACCCTGTTCACGGCCCCCACCGCTTTTAGGGCCATCAAAAAAGAGGATCCCGACGGTAAGTTATGTCAAAGCTTTGATCTCAGTTGCTTTGAGGCCCTCTATCTTGCCGGTGAGCGCCTTGATTCCGACACCTACCACTGGGCCTCTGATCTCCTCAAGGTGCCGGTCATTGATCACTGGTGGCAGACGGAGACAGGCTGGGCCATTGTTGCCAATTGCCGCGGCATTGAGGAGCTTCCGGTCAAGCCCGGCTCACCCACCAAGCCGGTGGTTGGTTATGATGTGAGAATCGTTGATGATGAAGGCAAGGTTCTCGGCGCTAATGAGGAGGGCAATGTGGTTATCAAGCTTCCCTTGCCCCCGGGCACCCTGGCGTCGCTATGGCGCGATGAAGAGAAGTTTGAAAAATCCTATATGACCACCTTTCCCGGCTATTATGAAACCAGTGACGGCGGCTTCATCGATGAGGACGGCTATGTCTATATCATGGGCCGGATGGATGATGTCATCAATATTGCCGGTCATCGCCTGTCCACCGGGGCCATGGAGGAGGTGGTAGCCACCCATCCTGATGTGGCTGAATGCGCGGTGTTTGGTGCGGCAGACCAGCTTAAGGGCCAGATGCCGGTTGGCCTTGTCGTTTTAAAGGCCGGGCGGCAGAGGGATGCTGCTGAACTTGGTGGTGAGCTTGCCCAGATGGTCCGCGATAAGATCGGCCCCATTGCCTGTTATCGAACCACGGCAGTGGTAAATCGCCTGCCCAAGACACGGTCCGGTAAAATCCTGCGCGGCACCATGCGCGCCATTGCCAATGGCAAGGAGTACCGCATGCCATCCACCATTGATGATCCAACCACCCTTGATGAGATCAGCGATGCCCTCAAGGGCCTGGGCTTTGCCGGTTAGGGTTACCCCAACGCCTAAGGAGCGGTAGATGAAAATTCATGAGTATCAGGCCAAGGAGCTTTTTAACCAGGCTGGGGTGTCTGTTCCCAAAGGCATGGTGGCCATCAGCGTTGCTGAGGCCTGTCAGGCTGCTGCCGCGCTTCCAGGCTATCCGGTGGTGGTCAAGGCCCAGATCCATGCCGGCGGTCGTGGCAAGGGCGGCGGTGTCAGGCTCGCCCATGACGAGGCCGAGGTTGCCACTGTTGCCGAGGAGATTCTCGGTATGCATCTGGTCACCCGCCAGACCGGACCCCAGGGTAAGGTGGTGGAGAAGGTTCTGGTGGAGGAAGGTCTTGCCATCAGCCGTGAACTGTATCTCGCCATCCTTCCTGATCGCGACAGCGCTGCCATCATGATTATGGCAAGCTCCGAAGGCGGCATGGATATCGAAGAGGTGGCAGCTGTCACCCCTGGGAAGATTATCAAGGTGGCGGTCAATCCCCTCCTTGGTCTCCAGCCCTATCAATGTCGACAGTTGGCCTTTGGCCTCGATATCTCCGGACCGGCTGCCAAATCCTTTATAGGCCTGGTTGGCAACCTCTATGATCTCATGGTGGCTAAGGATTGCTCCATGGTGGAGATTAACCCCCTGGTGATCACCCAGGATAATCAGGTGGTGGCCCTGGATGCCAAGATGGATGTGGATTCAAACAGTCTCTACCGGCATCCGGAGATCGTTGCCATGCGCGATGAAGGTGAGGAGGATCCCCTTGAGGTGGAGGCCTCCCGCCATAATCTCAACTATATCAATCTTGACGGCACCATCGGCAATATGGTCAATGGCGCCGGCCTGGCCATGGCCACCATGGATATCATTAAACAGGCCGGGGCGTCACCGGCCAATTTTCTTGACGTGGGTGGCGGTGCCTCGGCCGACATGGTGGAGCAGGGCTTTCGCCTCATCCTGCGAGATCAAAGGGTGAAGGGTATCCTGATCAATATCTTCGGTGGTATCCTGCGCTGCGACGTGCTGGCCGAGGGTGTGGTGCAGGCGGCCCGGGCCGTGGATATCAAGGTGCCGGTGGTCGTCCGCATGGAAGGCACCAATGTTAAGAAGGGCCGGGAGATCCTGGCCGCCTCAGGGGTTAATCTGATCACGGCCCATGATCTGGCTGATGCGGCTGCTAAGGTCGCAGCCATTGCAGGAAAGTAAATATGGCGATTTTTGTTGATGAAAATACCCGGTTGGTGGTGCAGGGCATCACCGGCCGTGAGGGGCAGTTCCATACCTCCCAATGCCGGCAGTATGGTACCCGTGTTGTGGCTGGGGTGACGCCGGGCAAGGGTGGCCAGGAGGTGGATGGGGTGCCGGTCTTTAACACGGTGCTTGAGGCAGTGGTCACGGCTGGCGCCAATACCTCGATGATCTTTGTGCCGCCGCCCTTTGCCGCCGATGCCATCATGGAGGCGGCCGATGCCGGTGTCGATCTCATTGTCTGCATCACCGAGGGTATTCCAGTGATGGATATGCTCAGGGTAAAGAACTTCCTGGCCACGAAAAAATGTCGCCTCATAGGGCCCAACTGTCCGGGCATCATCAGCCCTGGCCTGGCCAAGGTGGGCATTATGCCCGGTGTTATCCATAGGCCCGGCGGTCCCATCGGGGTTGTGTCCCGGTCCGGCACCCTGACCTATGAGGTGGTGGATCAGCTTTCCAGACAGGGCATCGGCCAGACCACCTGTCTTGGGATCGGCGGCGATCCGGTGAACGGTACCAGCTTTGTCGATTGTCTGGCCGCCTTTGAGGCAGATGAGGAGACCAGGGGCGTTATCCTGGTGGGTGAGATCGGCGGTTCAGCCGAAGAAGAGGCTGCCCTGTTTATAGAAAAACAGATGTCCAAGCCCGTGGTTGGTTTTATTGCCGGCCTGACCGCCCCCCCGGGCCGGCGGATGGGCCATGCCGGTGCCATTATCAGCGGCTCCTCCGGTACAGCCGCCGCCAAGATTGCCGCCCTCCAGGCAGGAGGCGTCCAGGTCTGTGAAGATTTGGGGAGATTGGGTGAGTTTAGTGTTGGGGTTTTTAGAGACTCTCTCGGCAATATCTAAGGAAAGGGTTGAAAGACATAAATGAGGATCCTAGCTGCCATACTGACTTGGAACCGTAGAGTCTCTTATCCCTTCCCTTAAAAGTTTTATTGCCGGGTTAGAGATTCTCTCACTATCTAAGGAAAAAGTTGAAAAATGCGCAGCGTGTCCAGCATCTCAATACTGTGGTGGAACCGTAGAGTCTCTTATCCCTTCCGCGAAAAAACGTATTGCCGGGTTAGAGCCTCACTCTCTCACTATCTAAAAAAAGAGTCGAAAGATGCGCAGGTAGCCCAGAGTTGTTAATCGCGTTTAAAACTGTAGGGTCTCTTTCTTTATCCCCCAGAGAGACCATTTTAGTCGGGTTAAGGAAGTCTTATGAGTAAGAAATATCGCGTTTTAATTGGTAAACCTGGCCTCGACGGCCATGATCGGGGCGCCAAGGTTATTGCCCAGGCCCTGCGGGATCATGGATTTGAGGTTATTTACACCGGTATCCGCCGTTCGCCGGCCGAGATTGCCGCTGCTGCCGTCCAGGAGGATGTGGACGCTGTCGGCCTTTCATCGCTCTCCGGCGCCCATCTTCGTCTCTTTCCGGCAGTGGTTGAGGAGCTCGCCAAGGCTGGTGCCGATGATATCGTTGTGGTCGGTGGCGGTGTCATCCCCGAGGATGATATCGCCACCCTGAAAGAGGCCGGTGTCCGGGAGATTTTTACCCCTGGCGCCACTCTGGAAGATGTGGTGAATGCCTTCCAGGGCGTTTGTGAGAAAAAATAGTAGTTGGAATTCAGGATTCAGAATGCCAAAACCTGGATTTGTTTCAGTCCCCTCTTCCAAGATCGGGAGAAGGGACTTTTATGAGGTAGCTGGAATTATATATTCCATACCGTATATTCTGAACCCTGTATCCTGATCCTATGAATATCAGCAACGTCATAGAGGGTGTGAGCCGCCGTGATCCACGATCCATAGGCCGGGCCATCTCCATTGTTGAAAACCATGATCCTGGTGCCCAGGCCATCCTTGACAGCCTTGATGCGGAGAAGATAGCAGCCTGTCTGGTTGTCGGTATTACCGGGCTGCCAGGGGCCGGCAAGTCGACCCTGACGGCCCAGCTCATCAAGGAGTATCGCAGCCAGAAAAAGCGCATCGGTATTGTTGCCGTGGATCCATCCTCCCCCCTTTCCGGCGGGGCCCTCCTGGGTGACCGGGTACGGATGATGAATCATGCCCTGGACCGGGACGTGGTTATTCGATCCATGGCCACCCGGGGCCGCCTGGGCGGTGTCTGCGGCTCTGCCGGGGCCGCTGTCCGCATCATGGCCCAGAGCGGTTGCGAGGTTGTACTCATTGAGACCGTGGGTGTGGGGCAGTCTGAGATGGATATTGTCAGGATGGCCGATCTGACCGCCATGGTTCTGGCCCCGGGCCTGGGAGATGATATCCAGGCCATGAAGGCCGGGCTCCTTGAGGTGGCTGATATCCTGGTGGTCAATAAGGCTGATCTGCGTGGCGCCGATGCCCTGGTGCTTGACATGGAAAGCGTTGCCCAGCAGCGCCAGGAGAGGCAGGGGAGATCCACCAGGGTCTGTTCCACCATTGCCAATCAGGGGCAGGGGGTGGCAGCCCTTGCCCAGAGTTTTAAGGAAATTAATGGGCAGTTTCAGCACTCGGGGGAAAAGGCCCAGCGCCGCCTCCAGGCCAGGCGCTATGAGGTCATTGACTGGGCTGTGGAGTTGATCCGGCCCCGGATTGCCGACCGTGTTGCCCAAAAACAAGGGTTCTGCGGCGATCCCATGCTCCTGGCCCAGGATATCCTGGCGGAGCTGGGTGTGGAGAGCAAGAAGTAAGAAGTAAGAATTTGGGAAGAAGGTACTTGTCTTTATTGAGGATCCTTCATTCTACTTATTTCTCAAATTCTTACTTCTCAAATTCTCAAACTATAAGCCTTTATTGATATAAAAATGACTGAGCATCCATCCTATACATCGTGGACAGAGAAAGAGCTGGCCGCCTCCCTGAGCCGGTTCCCGGAGCGTTATAAGACCTTTTATCACCATGGCGGCGCCGAGATCCCCAGGCTTTCTGTGCCAACAAGTATTGGTCAAGACTATGATGAAAAAATAGGTTTCCCTGGCCGCTATCCCTTTACCAGGGGGGTGCAGCCCACCATGTATCGGGGCCGGCTGTGGACCATGCGTCAGTATGCCGGTTTTTCCACGGCCGCTGAATCCAATAAGCGCTATCGATACCTCCTTGATCACGGCACCACCGGGCTTTCTGTGGCCTTTGATCTGCCCACCCAGATCGGTTACGACTCAGACCATGCCATGGCCCTGGGTGAGGTGGGCAAGGTGGGTGTTGCCATTGATTCCCTGGCCGATATGGAAATACTCTTTGAGGGCATCCCCCTGGATAAGGTCTCCACCTCCATGACCATTAACTCGCCAGCCATGGTTCTCTTTGCCATGTATGTGGTGGTGGCCCAAAAGCAGGGGGTGGCAACAGAGAAGATCAAGGGCACCATCCAAAACGATATATTGAAGGAGTATGTGGCCCGGGGCACCTATATCTTTCCCCCCAGGCCCAGCCTGCGCCTCATCACCGATATTTTCCGCTGGTGCGGTAAGAATACGCCACTCTTTAACACCATCTCCATCTCCGGCTATCATATCCGCGAGGCCGGTTCCACGGCGGTGCAGGAGGTGGCCTTTACCCTGGCCAACGGTGTTACCTATGTAAAAACGGCCCTGGAGGCCGGTCTTGAGCTTGACCACTTTGCCCGGCGCCTCGCCTTTTTCTTTAATGCCTCCTCGGATCTCCTGGAGGAGGTGGCTAAATTTCGGGCTGCCCGGAGATTATGGGCCCGGATTATGAAGGATCTGGGCGCCAACAAGCCGGCAAGTTGGATGCTGCGCTTTCATACCCAGACCGCCGGTAATACCCTGACGGCCCAACAGATAGATAATAATATTGTCAGGGTTACCCTCCAGGCCCTGTCTGCCGTATTAGGCGGCACCCAGTCTTTGCATACCAACTCCCGGGACGAGGCCCTGTCCCTACCCACAGAAGAGTCGGTGCGTACGGCGCTGCGTACCCAGCAGGTCATTGCCTACGAGACCGGAGTGGCCAATACGGTTGATCCCCTGGCCGGTTCCTATTTTATTGAAGAACTCACCGATAGGATTGAGAGTGAGGCCGTGGAGTTGATGGCCAAGATCGACCAGGCCGGCGGTGTGGTGGCCTGCATTGAGGATGGCTTTATCCAGCGCCAGATTGAACACTCCGCCTATGCGTATCAAAGGGAGATTGAATCGGGTGAGCGGATCATTGTCGGGGTTAATAAATTTCAGGTGGAAGAGGAATCAAGGCCCCCTCTGTTGCGGGTCAGCCCCGAGGTGGAGGCCGAGCAGGTGGACAGGCTTCAGCAGCTCAAGGCCAGCCGTAATAATGACCAGGTTGACCAATGTTTGAGCTCCCTTAGATCCGCCGCCCAGAATGATGGGGAACTCATGGAGCCTGTTTTGGCTTGCGTTAGAGAATATGCAACCCTGGGTGAGATCTGCGATGTCCTGCGCCAGGTGTTTGGTGAATACCGGGACAGGCAATAAAAACGATGGTTGTCAGTGGCCAGACACCAACCAACCGGCCACTGCAGACTGGCAGCTGTCAACGGATGTAAATTTGCCTCTTCATAGAAAATCGTATATAAGGATGACCATTAAATGCTGAAAAAAATTGATCATATTGGCATCGCGGTGCGCTCCATTGCCGAGGCCCGGAAGTTCTATGAGCAGGTCTTGGGCCTTGTCTGTGAACACCAGGAGACGGTGGAGTCACAAAGGGTAAAAACAGCCTTTTTCACGGTGGGCGAGGTTCATATTGAGCTCCTTGAACCCACCCATGATGATAGTCCCATAGCAGTGTTTTTGGATAAAAAAGGTGAAGGTGTCCATCATATCGCCTATCAATGTGATAATATTGACAAGCAGCTGCTGCAGGCGGCAGATCAGGGCTGTGCCCTGATCCATGAAAAACCTATACCTGGCGCTGGTGACAAGGATGTGGCCTTTCTCCATCCCAAGTCCAGCTTCGGTGTTCTCACCGAGTTCTGCTGTCCCAGGAAATAGCACGTCCCTTAAAGAATCATCCCGATCAGAGCAGGATATACCATGTCAGTAATGCATAATAAACTTGATGATCTCATGCAGAAAAGGGCTTCAGCCCGGCTCGGCGGTGGTCAGCAGCGTATCGACGCACACCATGCCAAGGGGCGCCTTACGGCCCGTGAACGCATTGATCTCCTCCTTGACGACGGCTCTTTTGAAGAGTTTGACATGTTCAAGACCCATCGCTGTCATAATTTCGGCATGGAGGACAAGGTCTTTCTCGGCGACGGTGTGGTCACCGGTTACGGTACGGTGGCTGGTCGGCTGGTCTATATCTACGCCCAGGATTTCACCGTGCTGGGCGGTTCCCTTTCCGAGACCCTGGCCGAGAAGATCTGTAAGGTCATGGATCTGGCCATCAAGAACGGGGCGCCGCTCATCGGCCTCAATGATTCAGGCGGTGCCCGCATCCAGGAAGGTATTGAGGCCCTGGCCGGCTATTCAGACATCTTCCTGCGCAATGTCAAGGCCAGCGGTGTTGTGCCCCAGATTTCCGCCATATTCGGACCCTGTGCCGGTGGTGCCGTGTATTCTCCGGCCCTCACAGATTTTGTCGTCATGGTCAAGAACAACAGCTATATGTTTCTCACCGGTCCCAAGGTGGTCAAATCGGTGACCCATGAGGATGTCACGGTTGAGGAATTGGGCGGCGCCGATATGCACGCCTCCCAGAGTGGTGTTGCTGATTATGCGGCCGAGAGCGGCATGGACGCCATTGAGTATGTGAAGAGGCTGCTCTCCTTTGTGCCCCAGAATAATATGGAAAATACGCCCTTGGTAATGAGCGGCGACAGCCCTGACCGGCGTAACGAGGCCCTCAATATCCTGATTCCTGAGAATGCCAACGAGGCGTACGACATGAAGGAGGTGATTGTCCGTACCGTGGATAACGGCGATTTCTTTGAGGTCAAGGCGAAGTTCGCTCCCAATATCATCACCGGTTTTGGTCGTTATAATGGCCATAGCGTCGGCATCGTCGCCAACCAGCCCATGCACCTCTCCGGTGTCCTTGATATCAATTCCTCGATAAAGGCGGCCCGTTTTGTCCGGTTCTGTGACTGCTTCAATATCCCGGTGGTGACCCTGGTTGATGTCCCCGGCTTCTTACCTGGTACCAACCAGGAGTATAACGGTGTGATCCGCCATGGCGCCAAAATTCTCTATGCCTATGCCGAGGCCACCATCCCCAAGATTACAGTGGTGATCAGGAAGGCCTATGGCGGCGCCTATTGCGTGATGAGCTCTAAGCATCTGCGTGGCGATATCAACTATGCCTGGCCATCTGCTGAGATTGCTGTCATGGGCGGTAAGGGGGCGGTGGAGATTCTTTATTCCCGCGAGGCTAAAGGGGCTGAAGACCCTGCGGCCTTTCTTGCCGGCAAGGAGCAGGAGTATAACGAAACCATGGCAAATCCCTATATTGCGGCCCAGCGCGGTTATATTGATGATATCATTGAGCCGGCCCGCAGCCGTTTTCGAATCATCAAGGCCCTGGAGATGTTGAAGAATAAGCGGGATACCAATCCAATGAAAAAACATGGCAACATCCCCCTGTAGTCAACCAGGATGATATCAGTATGAATTTTTCCCTTGCCAATATCAGTTTCAGCAACCTGATCAGCCCTGAGTTTAATGCCGTGCTCTTTAGCATATTCGGTATAACCATGGTCTTTGCCGGTCTTGTGGTGATCAGCATTTATGTGAGCCTGCTGCCGAAGATCCTTGCCCTGCCAGCCCGGTTCAAGAAAAAAACAGCCACTCCCAAAGAGGAGCCAGCATCAAGTGAGCAGGATATTCTGCTTGCCATTGCCGTTGCCTTCCATCTTCAGCAGGAATTCCCTGAGGAGAATGAAAAAATAACCTGGAAGAGCCATGGTGATATGGATTCACCATGGAAGATTTCCGGTCGTGTCCATGGCCTGTCTGTCCGAACCCATTCCGGTCGCAGCAACTTATCCCGTAGATAAACAACTTTTTTTTACCCCTGTCCTGAAACTATGCGTGAATATAAACTTTCCATATCCGGCAACGCCTATACGGTGTCGGTGATCAAGGTCACCGATGAAGAGGTGGTTGCCGAGGTAAATGGTGTCGTACATACGGTCACCATCAATGAGATTAGCAGATTTAGCCCGGAGGTCTCCCTGCTGGCCGCTGAGGGCCAGCCAGGTGCGCCGGTTAATCCGGTTCAAGCGCCTGCCTCTCCTCCTCCTGCCCCAGCTGCTGGAGGCGGCCTCATTTCCTCCCCCATTCCAGGTCATATCCTGGAGATTTCGGTCAGCGTTGGTGACAGGGTACTGGAAGGCCAGAAGCTCCTGGTGCTGGAGGCCATGAAGTTAGAGAACATCATCACGGCCCATTGTACCGGGGTGGTTAAAGCAATACTGGTGAGACAGGGTGACGCCGTTACCCACGGTCAGGCCATGGTTGAGATCGAATAGACGGGGAACCTGTGGATATTACAATTTTTTTTACAAATTCTGGTTTTGCCCATATGACCTGGGGCAATGCCATTATGATTGTCATTGGCCTGGTGTTCATCGCCCTGGCCATCATCAAGGATTACGAACCATTGTTGCTGGTGCCCATTGGCTTTGGCATCTTAATCGGCAATATTCCCCCCATCGCCAATGTGCCGCTCAGTGTTTACGACCAGGGCAGCGTCCTCAATTATCTCTACGCTGGGGTGACCAAGGGCATCTATCCGCCGCTGATTTTTCTTGGCATCGGGGCCATGACCGATTTTTCCACCCTGCTGTCCAATCCCAAACTTATCCTGCTGGGGGCAGCAGCCCAGATCGGTGTCTTTTTGACCTTTGCCGGTGCCATTGTCCTTGGTTTTTCCATCCAACAGGCCGGCGCCATTGGTATTATTGGCGGTGCTGACGGCCCCACAGCCATCTTCCTCTCTTCGATGATCGCCCCCGAGCTTCTGGGGCCCATTGCCATTGCCGCCTATTCCTATATGGCCCTGGTACCCGTTATTCAGCCACCTGTGATGTATCTGCTCACCACCAAGGAGGAGCGCCTGATTCGCATGAAGCCGCCCCGTCATGTGTCGCGCCGGGAACGGATCATTTTTCCCATTGTGGCCTTCCTGATCTGCGCCTTGCTGGTCCCTGGATCCATGACCCTGCTCGGTATGCTTTTTTTCGGCAATCTCCTCAAGGAGTCCACGGTGACGGACCGGCTTGCCAATTCGGCCCGGAACTCCCTGATCAACATTGTCACCATTCTCCTCGGTTTTACCGTGGGGGCCTCAACCCAGGCCCAGACCTTTTTAAATCCCCAGGCCATCTTAATCTTTGTTTTGGGGGCCTTGGCCTTTGTGGTTGCCACTGCCGGCGGCCTGCTCTGTGCCAAATTTATGAATCTTTTTCTCAAGGAGAAGATTAATCCCCTCATCGGTGCAGCAGGGGTGTCTGCGGTGCCAGATTCAGCCCGGGTGGTTCAGGCCGTGGGCCAGAAGGAGGATCCCACCAATTTCCTTCTCATGCACGCCATGGCCCCCAATGTTGCGGGGGTGATTGGTTCTGCCATTGCTGCAGGTGTCCTCTGGTCAGCCCTTGGCAAGTTCTAGATTTTTTGTCAGCCCATGTTGATGACGTGTTTGCAAACTGATGCCTATCTGACTCCATGCCACCTTGAAGCAGCAAGGGGATGGATGGGGTAAGGTATTGGGGGATTCTTGATCTCCATCCGGCTCTAGATATAGCTAAGGGAACAAATGGTTCCATAAATAAAGACCACAGCAACGAAGGTCTTACCGGGCAGCTGCAATTTTTATGTGAGACTTGTCTTCTGACGCTGTAATTTCTGCTGGGCATAAAAAAAGGCTTACCGATCTTAAGATCGGTAAGCCTTTTTTTTATGTGATTACCACCGAACTTCAGCCAATTTCAGGAGGCGTTGAGGCATTGGAGGTGTTTTCATTGCTACGCAAGCAAGGCGATCTACCATTTCA
>JAUVQZ010000157.1 GCA_030597865.1 Pseudomonadota bacterium
ATGATGGTCAAGGATCAGCTTTGCGGTGCCGGACTCGTAATCGATACCAGTGACCAGGCCGGTTGCCTTGTAATTAACGGTGAGCTGCTGGCCCGCCTGATCGTAGGCCTTGACGTCAAAGCTATAGGCGCCATCTTCCACCTTCTTGTCGAGCATATCAGTGCCGTCCCACTCCACCTGATGGGTACCCATGAGGAGCTGACCAAGATCAACAATCTTCACCAGCTTGTCGGCGGCATCGCGAATCTCAAGAATGGCCATTTCGGCGTCCTCATCCGTGCTAAACTCGCCCTGGCCGATCTCCTCGCCGTTCACCGCAATACCATTGCCAAACACCCTGACCTCCTGATCCAGGAGGGTGAGGATCTGCAGGTTGTTCTGGGAGATCTGGTACTCCAGGAGTTGATCCATGCTCTCTGACATCTTCATGGTGGCCTCCATATTGGACATATCAGCAACCTGGGAGGCCATTTCGCTATTGCTCATGGGCTCCATGGGATCCTGATGCTGGAGCTGGGTAATAAACAGAGTCATGAAATCGTCGGCATCAAGCTCCTTTTTGCCCACCGGCTCAAAGAGGGAACCGGTCTCTGTCAGGGGAAGTCCTACGGCTGTGGTTTCCATTTTTCTATTCGCCTCTTATTTTCTATTAATGGACAAGGGTTCTCTGCAAAGCTTAGACAAAGAGGTTTACCCCTTCCTCCTGACTGGCGTATTGATCGTTCTGGGCGCTGTGATAGAGGACATCATCGGGGAGATCCTCCAGGTTCTGGGCCTGGAGCTTTTCCCCGCTCCATGCCATCTCAAAGCGTTGCCAGGACTCGTTATCATCCTGATTCTGGCCCACAGAGACATTGACATCACCCAGGGAAAAACCCTTTTGCTCCATATTGTGACGGAACTCTTCCATGGATCCCTCCAGGGTCTCCTTGACCTTGCTGTTTTCCATGGCAAAGGACACGGACACCACCTGATTACGGATGGTGAGATCAACCTTGACCTCGCCGAGCTCCACCGGGTGCATCCGTAAAACCAGATGCTGCTCACCACTCTTCATGCCGCGGGCCACGGCCAGGGAGAGCTGGTTTAGGATATGCTGTTGCTGCTGGACGGGAAAATGGCGAACCGGCGGGGGCTGATTGGCAGGCTGGGAAACGCTCTGGTCGGTGGATGTTTGACCGGTTGCCATACCGCCCTGACGGGGCAGGGCAGATTCTTCCCTGTTGCCAACCACCAGGTTTTCAACAACCTGGGCACCATTGTTAACGGGATCCTGCTTAGGAGTACCACCCTCACCGGACTCGCCCCGCACCTCGGTGGCCCTGGTAATGACACCATCAAGCCATTTCTGAATATCGTCCTGGAGCAGATCCTCCTCAACGTCCAGACCCTCTACAAAGCGCAGACGGGCCTGGTCATACATCTCCAAGAGGTCCTGATAGGCCTTGCCCAGGGAGCCCTGAATCACCGGAGAGAAGCCTGCGGACTGGTCCTCAAATGAGGCCTGTTTCATTACCTTCTCGAGACTGCCAAGGAACTTGGGCAGATCAAGCTGGGGTTGATCCTGCCGGGCCTGGGCCACGGCCTCCTTCAAAAGGGACTGGAGACGCTCAAAATTAAGGGTCAGTTCCTCGCCAAAAACCTGCTCAGGGAGAAGATCAAGCTGGCCACCAAGGGAAACACCTGCCTTGTCAAGTAAGGCCTGAAGCTGTTCAGCCTCCCAGGGCGACAGGGTAACGGCCTGTAGACTTTCCGGAGTGATGTTCAACTCCTCCAAGGCCTGGCCAAGAAGGGCAAGATCAATCTCTCCGTCGCCCACCACAACGCGGGAGGAGACCGTTGCCAACTGCTCAGGGGTGAGGCCCATCTTGGTCAACAGAGATTCCAGCATGGGAAACTCTGTTTCCGGCACCACAATGGCGGGATTTTCTTCAAATGAGACAAAATGATCTATCAAGGACTGAAGAAAGGCATGCAGATCTAGCTCGCCGTTATCGGCCTGGAATTGTTCGACCAAGGCATTGAAGTCGGCCTCGCCCATACCAGCCTGCTGAGCAAGGCCGGCAAGAATTGCCGCATCGGGCAGTTCAACGCTCCACTCACCCGGCCCCAGGGTTTTCTCCTGGGCCACCTGCTGGATATCTTGAAGAAAGAGGACAAGATTGGCAATGTCACTCTGCCCCTCTGTGCCCTTGTCATCCTCAACCCCTCCAGACCTTGCTTCACCCCTTGAGGTCTTGTCCGCACCAGAACCCGAGCATTGCTCGTTCCTGCGTCTCACTGCGAGCTGGTCCTGATTACGCTGCTGCTTGTTGTTATCGAGGCGCCGATCAAGATGATCAGAGAATTTATTGCCTGATTTCTCAGCACCTCTGGCATGATCGACTGAAAGCTCGGCGCCACCCATTGGCAGCACGGGGTTAATCATATTTGACACGGGCATCCTCCCTTGTTTGCAGATAAACCATGGCACCATCCTGGTATGTTTTTCCCTGGTGCCAGACACTGACCATGGATAAAGCAATGGCTGTGCCAAAGGCACGAAACAACCTCCTCAAAAACCATACCCCCCAAACTTATTGCTTAATTTCAACAAGTTAAGAGATACACATTCTTATGGCAGGGGTTTGAAAAACCAACTCACACAGGGGAATGGGCAAGATTTACCGGGTGGATTTCAGGGAGGGATGGCAAGGGGAAAATGCAGGTGAGTCTGCCGCAGCAGGGTGGAGCGATTATTGCTAGGATTAATCGTGCTTAGGCGCCAGTTTCTAAAGAAAAAAAGAATGTAAAGAAAGAGAGGGAGTACAAAAGGGGGAAAGGGCCTTAAGGCCCCCTTGAATAATTGCCTTTTCGGCCAATCAGGGAAATACTATTTAGAGGGGGTGCTGATGCGGCCAAGTATGCGGCTTACGCGCACGGCCTTCTGGGACTCGATTTTAGGGATGATTTTGGCGACCAGATCATTTTTCATGGCCCGCAGTATTTTCGCGACATTGGCATCCTCCATCTGATTTAAGATGGGGGCAACCTTGGAGGCGCTCATGCTGGAGTAGACCTTAATCAGATTTTTAAACTCCAGATCCTGCTCAGCCCTGATCTCCACCAATTTTTCAGAAATATCCTTTTGCAGGGCGAGTATCTCAGCAAGCTTGGCATCAACATCCTTCTGCATCACCGCCAAATCCTGCTGGCGCTGGTCAAGCTCCTTTTCTTTGACAGCCACGGCCTGCTCCCGGGCTTTCAAGGAGACGGAAAAACTCGCCTCTTCAGCGGACGCCTTTACCGGTTTATTGGCACCATGGCATGGCGTGCCCAGGGTCAGCGCCACCAGACCAAGCAAGGTGATTTTCATTATCTTCTTCATATCAGTCACGTCTCTATTTTTCACCGGTCTGCCCAGCAATCACTGGGGAGTTCTACCAAAACGCAGGACCGCCATCTCATCACTTTCATTCTGTTCCTTGCTGCGTTCCTCAGCCACATATTTCCCATAATCCCTTTTGCGGATCACCCCAACCATCTTCCGCTCCTTAACGGCCTCAGTAAGATCGTGACGGGCCCGGGCCACCACCTGCTCCTGGCTGGCAATGGTGTTTTCCAGCATCTTGATGAGCACCTCTTTGGCACGGACGGCCTCCATATAAAACTGAATCAGAGAGCCCTTTATCTTTTTCTGTTCCTTCTCAGCCAGGGAGGCGATCATCAGCAGGCGTTCATCTTTAAAAACTGCCAGGCGAACCAGATGGTTCTGGAGGATTGTCTGCTCCTGTCCCAGCTTGAGCTGGACCTGCTCCTCCACATTGCGGCGGATGGTTTCTACTGCCTGTAGACGGAAATGGAACATTTTTTTATTCAAAGGCAAAGACAGATTGAATAAGAAGTTGAGGAATAAGAAGAAGGAAGGTTACTCAAATTCTTTCTTCTCAACTTCCCAACTTCTTATTTCTCAAATTCCCAACTTCTCAATCTCTTTACCCCTTCCTCCTCAAATCAAGGTTAACAGCTGCTGGACACATTCGTCCATGGGCGCCTTTTCATCAACGGGCTGGCGGAGATAATCATTAATCGCATCAACAAGGCCAATGGCCCTGTCGATCTTGGGGTTGGACCCCTTGGCGTATGCGCCGATATTAATCAAATCTTCGGAACGGCGATAGGTGGCCAGCACCTCCAGCAACTCCTTGGCCTTTCTGACCTGCTCGGCAGAGACAACATCGGTCATACACCGGCTGACACTGGCCAGTACCTCGATGGAGGGATAATGGCCCTGGTTGGCAAGGTCCCGGTCAAGGACGACATGACCATCGACAATGGAGCGCACCGCGTCACCGATGGGCTCATTCATGTCATCGCCCTCAACAAGCACGGTATAGATGCCGGTAATACTGCCTTTACCCTCACAGGTTCCGGCCCTTTCCAGCAGCTTAGGGAGCTGGGAAAAAACAGAGGGGGTATAGCCCCGGGAGGTGGGGGGCTCGCCAATGGCAAGGCCAACCTCCCGGCTTGACATGGCAAAACGGGTCACCGAGTCCATCATAAGAATGACATCCCGGTTCTGATCGCGGAAAAATTCAGAAATGGACATGGCCATATAGGCCCCACGCATACGAACCAGGGGTGGCTGGTCTGAGGTGGCCACCACCACAACGGATCTGGCCAGACCTTCCGGGCCGAGGTCCCGTTCAATAAAGTCCCGCAACTCCCGGCCACGCTCACCAATAAGGGCGATCACCGAGACATCGGCCGCCGTATTTTTGGCAATCATACCAAGCAGGGTCGACTTACCGACACCGGAGCCGGCCATGATGCCGATGCGCTGGCCCTTGCCCAGGGTGAGCAGACCGTTAATGGCCCGAACCCCGACGTCAATGGGCTCCAGGATCCGCTCACGATCCATGGGATTTAAGGGCTCGGCATAGAGGGGATAATGCTGCTCAACCTGGAGGGGCCCCTTACCGTCCATGGGGCGGCCCATGCCATCGATAATCCGGCCCAGCAGATTCATCCCCACCGGCACCTGGGCCTGGCCATCCACCATCCTGATGGCGCTGCCCGGCTCCACGCCCCGCATTTCGCCCAGGGGCATGAGCAAGACCTTGCCCTCACGGAAGCCAACAACCTCGGCCGGAATACGACTGGCACCCTTGAAGGCATCCACCTCACACATGGAGCCCACCGGGATACCCGGGCCATTGGATTCGATGACCATACCGATAACCTGGCTTACCCGGCCGCGACTGGCCGTGGTCTCCGTGTTGCGGGCGGTCTTTATGCATTGGGCTAGATCTAACATGGGTTAGTTATTGGAGAAGTTGAGAAATAAGAATTTGAGAAATAAAAAACAAAATTTCTTGTAACTATTGAGCGTATTAGCTGTTTAGGCTGTAGGTGCCCCCAGGAGATAAGCGTAGACTTCGAATACCCGTGGGGTGCTATGAGGTGAAGATGATTTTTAGCCTTTTCCCTGTTTTCAAACTATATGATTCATAAACTTTATTATAATAGATGATAAAAGATTCTTTCCTACGTTTTTACTAACAGCCTTCAGCCTACACAACCTGAACAGATACAATTTCCTGTCATTTAAGATAAGGCTACCTTGAAAAATTGCTATTTCGCCCGATTTCTGCGTCACAGCAAAAATAAAAATGCTCACATATCACTAATATGCTGCGCTTTTTATTTTCACTGTTCCTTGAACTCGAACTAAATATCTCATTTTTCAAGGCACCCATAAGTACCTTCTCCCCAACTTCTCAAATTCTTATTTCTCAACTTCTTCCTCAAATGATTCCTCATCGGTCTCAGCAAGGGCGATCAAAAAAGATTGTTCCACGGCCTTAAAGAGCTTTTCCTTGCAATTTTCCAGGGTGGCGTCAACCTCGCCAAAGGTGGTTTCAAGCAGGCAGCCCCCCTGGCTGATGGCCGGATCTTCCATGAGTTCCACCCGTTCGGCATTATCAAGGAAGAGAGGATCCTCCACCACCTCATCCTTGATGCGTAAAAAATCCTCGGGATGAAGATGGACCACCACCTGGGAGTTATCCACCACAAACCCCAGGGCCCTGTGCAGGCATTTTGCAATGACCCGGTGATTAACGGAGACCTCATGGTTGACCAGTTGCTCCACCATGGCCATAACAAGGGCCAGAATATCCTTTTCATAGAGAGAACAGATCCTCTGCCGCTCCCCCTTAGCAGCCACAATCACCTGGGAGGTCTGGCTGATTTTCTCGGCCAGGGCCACTTCACCAGCCTTGCGCCCTTCAGCCTCCCCCTTCTGGAAGCCCCTGTCATAGGCCTCCTTTTCCAGCTGCACAACCCGCTGTTGAGCCTCCTGGACAAGGCGCTGGGCCTCGGCCTTGGACTGGGCAAGCTCCTGACGGGCGATCTCAAGCAGATCCGGCCCCTGGTCCACCTCCTCATCATCCTCCTCCCCCATGAGAGACTCATAGGAGACGAAGTTCTCCTCGTCATCAACCACCTGCAGGTCTTTGAACTCGATGATACTAGACAAACTCGTCCTCCCCTCCGCCACCGGCAGCGAGCTGGACCTTGCCCTCCTGCTCCAGGCGCTTGGCAATCTTGATTATGGCCTGCTGGGCTGCCTCCACATCCTTGATACGGGTGGGGCCCATAATTTCCATGTCTTCCTTGAGCATTTCCACGGCGCGCTGGGACATATTACCGAAAATCTTATCCTTGAGCTCA
>JAUVQZ010000055.1 GCA_030597865.1 Pseudomonadota bacterium
ATCCCCTACGGCTTTACCCGGCCCCTGGCGCCGCTGCCCATGAAGGTGGAGGGCGTTCTCGTCTGCCGGGTAGCGTGGCTGGCCCCCCTGGTTCGCAGGTTCACCGGGCCTGTTCTGCTGCTGGGCCTTGGCTTCTTTTTTGCCATTGATCTCTGGGCCTGGCACCGGGCCATTATCTATATTGGCGCCGGACCGGCCACCCTGATCGGTAACCTGCAGGTGGTCTTTGTCTCTCTCCTTGCCGTGTTTCTCTTTGGTGAGCGGCTGAAAAAAATGTTCTGGCCCGGCTCCTTTCTGGCCCTGGCCGGCATTGCCATGCTGACCTTGACAAACCCCCTGGGAAGTAATGTCCTGCTCGGCATTGTCTGCGGCGTCTTCACCGCCCTTACCTATTCTGTCTTTATTATTTTTCTGAAATATCTGCAGCAGTACGAAACAACCCCCCAGCAAACCCTGTTCTGGCTGGCCGTTTTTACGGCCCTCTTTCTTTTGGGGCCAGCCCTGGTCGAGGATGGCCTGATGCTCCCTGACCCCAGGGCCATGGTCATTCTCATGGTCCATGCCCTGGTATCGTCCGTGGTGGGCTGGTGGGGTATTGTCACCGCCTTAAAAAAGGTGCCAGTGGCTGCCGCCTCTACCCTATTGCTCCTTCAGCCCCTGCTCACCAGTATCTGGGGCCATCTCTTTCTGGGCCAGGGCCTGGTTGCCATGCAGGTGGTGGGCATCTGTGTTGCCCTGTTTGGTATCCGTCTGGCAAATTGGGGAGATATGAAGGATGAGAGCGAGAAGTCGAGCTGTGGGCAATGTGGCCAGAAGGTGGGTGCCTCTGAGCTTATGGCTGATGAGGAAAGGGGCCTAATCCTCTGCCCCCTCTGTTGTCAGGAGCAGGAGAGCTGCGGGTGTAGTGATGGGGGAGGTTAGGCAAGGGGCGACTCTTATGGCTTCCGTGGAAACCCGGGATGTTTGCATTAATAATTTAACTTTGGAATCATACAGACATGACCATTCTCCCCCGTATTAATCCTGAAATGTGCACCGGCTGTGGTCTCTGCATTCCGGTCTGTCCTGACAATACCATTGCCTTGATTGCCGGTGTCGTCCAGGTCAGCGGCGCCAGATGTATGGCCTGTGGTCATTGCCAGGCCGCTTGTCCGGCCATGGCCATCGAGGTTGACGGGGTCTGTGAGGATTTGGGATTTAGCCATATTGACGAGAAAACGGGCTGGCTGGCACCGGGCAATATCGATGCTGCCGAGCTTGTTCAGCTTCTCCGTTCACGCCGTTCGGTGCGCAGTTATCAGCAGAAGCCGGTGCCCCCGTCCCTGCTGGAGGATCTGGTCAAAATTGGCACCACGGCCCCGTCCGGCACCAATAGCCAGGCCTGGACCTTTACCATTCTAGAAAATCGCAGCGAGGTGAAGCTCCTCGGCCAGTTAACCGCCACTTTTTTTCATAAACTCAACAAGAAAGCGGTAAATCCCCTCTGGCGCCTGGCGGCCAGGCTCTTTGCCGGGGACAGCCTGGGCCGTTATTATCGGCGCCATTATCAAACGGTGCAAAAGGGCCTTGCTGACTGGGATGAGCGGGGCGAGGACCACCTCTTTCACGGCGCCCCTGCCGCCATTCTGGTGGGGGGGCGGCGGGGGGCCAGTTGCCCGGCCGAGGATGCCCTCCTGGCCAGCGGTAATATCCTGCTCGGCGCCCATGCCCTGGGCCTCTCCACCTGTCTCATCGGCTTTGTGGTGGAGGCCATGCGCCATGATTCGGGCATGGCCAGGAGGCTGGGGCTGGATCCGGATGAAGATATCTACGCCGTTATTGCCGTGGGTTACGGGGCTGAGATCTACCAGCGTCCTGCCGGTCGCAAGGGGGTGGTGCCCCGCTATCTCAAGGCGGTGGCCAGAGAGATCGTTACTCGTGGCTGAGGACGGCCCTGATCTTTTCAGTGAGTTCCTGGAGGATAACAGGTTTCATGATGTATGCCCGAATGCCCATGTCCCTGGCAAGCTCCTCGGTGAAGCTCTCGCTGAAACCAGTGCAGAGAATAATGGGGATGTCCGGTCTGATGGCCAGCATGGCCTTGGCCAGCTCGCCACCGGTTAATTCCGGCATGGGTTGGTCGGTGATCACCAGGTCGTAATAATCGGGCCGTTCCTCAAACATCTTAAGGGCCTCGGAACTGCTCGTTATGGTGACGACCTGATAGCCCAGATATTCGAGCATGTCGCGGAGCATGAGAATGATGACCTCCTCGTCATCAACCAGCAGTATGCGTTCCGTTCCCCCGGCAGCAGTGCCCGTTGTTGCCGATTCCGTAAGTGCCCTTTCTTCAGAGACAATGGGCAGATAGATCTTGAAGGTCGTTCCCTGGCCTGGTTCGCTGTAAACGGATATGTGGCCATGATGATTGCGGATAATGCCATGGACCATGGCCAGTCCCATACCCGTGCCCTTGCCCTGCTCCTTGGTGGTGAAATAGGGATCAAAAATTTTGCTGACCGTGGTCTTGTCCATCCCGCAGCCGGTGTCGCTGATGGTGAGGCAGGCGGCCGGGCCTGGATGCAGCCCATGACTGGTGACAAGGGGGTCTTGGTCTGAGAGGGGAATTTCCTGCAGGGATATCTCCAGGGTTCCACCGCTATCTCCCATGGCATGATAGGCGTTGGTGCCGAGGTTCATGACGATCTGCTGAAACTGGGTAAGGTCGGAAAGGATGGCGCCGCAGTGGGGGTCGATATTTGGGCGTATATAGATGGTGGTGGGCAGGGAGGAGCGCAGCAGCTTGATGGTCTCCCGCAGGATGGGTTGGATCTTGAGGGTGGTCAGCTCGTGTTCGCGCTGGCGGCTGAAGGTGAGAATCTGTTTAATGAGCTCCTTGGCCCGGTCAGCAGCCTGGTGAATGGTCTGAAGATGGGAAAACAACTCGTGGTCAGGTGTCAGGCGGGTCAGGGCAAGCTCGCTATAGCCCAGAATCGGGGTCAGCATATTGTTGAAGTCATGGGCAATCCCCCCGGCCAGGGTGCCGATGGCCTCCATCTTCTGGGACTGGCGCAGGTCAGAGAGCAGTTTTTCCTTTTCCTGTTGGCCCTGGTCCCGGTTCAGGGCCAGGGCATAGAGGTCGCTAAGACGTTCAAGGGTATCAATGTCCCTCTCCCCATAGTCGGATGGGGAATTTGCCACGGCTATCTGGCCCACTAATTGATCATTAAAGAGGACGGGCACGGTAAGAAAGCGCTCAAGGCTGACATGGCCGGTCGGGCAGCCCTGGGAGCTGGGATGCGCCATGGGATTATTGGCCAAAAAGGGCTGTCTGCTGTTGAGGGCCACCCCCCAGAGATGGTCATAGGTGCCATCGGCATTTGGCGGGAATTCCATCTTAAAGTCATCGCCTTCAATCTGGCATTGTTTGCCCTGCATTGCCGTGATGGTGGGGCAGACCAGGTTCCCTGATTTTTGATCTATATATCCCACATAGCCGTGCTCGCTGGCGGTGAGCTGTTGGGCCCGTTTGAGAATCTCGTCAGCAAGTTCCTTGATGTCTTCGCTGGCAAGCATTGCCTTGGATAGGGAGGCCAGGGACTTATTGATCAGGAGCTCGCGCTGCAGGGCCTTTTGGATGTCCGTGCGCTCCATGACCTCGGTCTGGAGGTCGGTCATGGAGCTGTGGAGCTGGGCCGTCATCCTGTTGAAGGCGTGGGCCAGTTCGCCGATCTCATCATCGCCTGCGACCTCTGCCTGCTCGGTGAGGTTGCCCTTTTCGATCTTGCGGGCGGTGGTGGCCAGCCTCTGGAGGGGCCGGACAATATTGCCCACCACCGGCACCATGACCAGAACGGCGGCGGCCAGGGCTATGAGGGTGCCCAGGCCAATAACGACCATCAACCGGTAGGCGAGGGAGAGGGCATGTCGTTTCTCCCATTCGCAGATAATATGAAGGCGCTGGTCGCCAAGAAAGATATGGTGATCACCAAGAATGGCTTGGTCGCCCAGGGGGTCGGGGTGGTGAGACCTCTGCAGATTGTCTGGCTCGGCGCCAAGATGCGTTTGGGTGCCGCGCAGGACAATGGAGGGGTTCTTGTGGGCGATAACAAGCCCCTCATGATTGACGATATAAACCTGTTCTCCGGGGCGGAGATCCAGGGTGGCAAGCAGGTGCCATATCTTCTTGAGACGCAGCTCGCCCACCACAATGCCGGCGATCATGCCGGTCTGCGGGTCAGTAAAAGGCACGGAGCAGGTCATATAGGGCTCGCCGGTATTCTCCCGGAAGAGAACGGGGCCATAATAGATTTCCCGTGTTTGTAAGGGTGCCAGGAATTCTCTTTGGTCAGCCCAGTTGCCGATCTCCCCACCGTTGACCATCTGGAGGCGGTTGACCCGAACGAGCTCCTGGCCCAAGGGGTCAAGGATGGTCATTTGGTCATAGCCGCTCTGGAAGGCCAGAAGCTCTCGCATGATCTCAAGCTGTTTTTGGCGGCTTAGGTTGTGGAGGCCGGGGGTCTTGGTGACCACCTCGATATGATCGACCATACCCCTGATGAAATCCTCAACATCACCACCCACCCGCAGGGCCGTGTCGTGGGTGACGCTTATGGCAAGCTGTTTCGCCGCAGTAAAGGTCTTGGCGGCGATAAAGCTGCCGAGAAAGAGAATGGGCAGGACGGCCAAGCCGATAAAGGCAATGGTGAGTCTGGTTCGTATTTTGCCAAACATCAGAAGCGCTAGTCCCGGATAACGACAGCCTGGCGCAGGATGCTGTCTGAGATGGTGATGTTGATCTTCTTTGCGGTGGTTTGATTAATGGTGGCCTTAAATTCCGTCACCTCCACGGGCAGATCGGCCGGTGAAATGCCGCGAAAAATCTGGTCAGCCAGTCGGGCTGCCTGTCTGCCCACCTCAAAGATGCTAAAACCGTAGGAGACCAGGCCGCCGGCCTCTACCCCTTCACGTTGGGGGGGGGAGAGAGGGATTTTATGGGCAAGGGCTATATGGGCAAAATCAGAGGTGCGCGATGCCATCAGGGAATCAGTGGGCAGGTAGATCGCGTCAAATCCCCCTGGGAAATGGGCGAGGAAGGTGTCTATTTCCTGGTGATTATGGAGGGGGATGGGCACCAGTTCAACACCCAGTTTCCGGGCTATGGGCCGGAGGCGTTCCAGGTTCAGGGTGGGGCTTTTGTCCTTGGAGTTATAGGGGAAGCAGATCCGTTGTATCGAGGGCATGATTGCTTGCAGGAACTCCAGGCGTTTTGGTTCCTGCATGGAAAAGGTGACGCCGGTGAGGTTGCCGCCCGGATGTTTGAGGTTGGTCACCAGGCCACTGGCAACAGGGTTGCTGACCGGCCCAAAGACCACGGGGGTCTTGGCGTCTGCTGTGACCTCCTTGGCCACCACAGAGGCTGGGGTAGACATGGAAAAAATCAGGTCCACCTTTTGGGCCAGGAGGCGTTTACCCTCCACGGCCAGTTCTTGCTTGTCGGCAATATGGCCGCGATAAAGATAACGGATGTGTTTGCCTTCCCCATAGCCCAGCTCCTCCATGCCTTGCCGGAAGCCCTCATAGGCAGGCTCGGCGGCCGGACTGAAGTTGATGACGCCTATGGTGTAAATTTTTGGCCCTTCTTGCTTGTCACAGGCAAAGGCGAAGAGCAGGAGGTGCAGGCAGATAAAAATCAGGATGAAGCTGTTTCGGTGAAGAATTTTCATGGTTAACGCCAGGGGCTGTGGATGGTCTATTTTCAATCTTAAAAATGGTACATTAGCTCAAAATGGCAATAATGACCATAGTCCTTGGTGTTGGCATAATAATCATCAGGGTCCATGACCTCAAGATGAATATTGCCTCCCCAGTTTTCAGCCATTTTATAGGAGAGGCGGGCGATGAGGAGGGATCCCCTCTTGTCGCCGCCGCCCGGGCCCTTCTCCGGGGCATGGACCAGGGCCAGCCGCAACGCGAGGTTGAGCTGGGAGGTCATGTCCATCTTAAGTCCGGCACTGGGCATGGAGATATTGGACCAGCCGGCAAAATCCGGAACCTGGGCCCGGACCATGGTGTAGCTCATGTACTGGGGGAAACGGGCCCAGAGCGGCTGCCAACCCTCCTCCTTACTGGTGCCTGGGTCATCGCCGGAGAGATAATAATAGCTCAGGTCCAGCACCGGTTTGATGGTTCGCCAGGCCGGGAGTTTGTAAAAGAGCGAGAAATCAAGAAGCTCGCCGCTTACCGAACTGCCCTGTTGGCGGTGGCCATCCTGCACGGCCAGCTCAAGGTTGGCGGACAGGCTTTCTGAAAATTTCGGCATAAGGCGCAGGCCCACGGTGTGGAGATCGAGGTTCTGGGCCCGTTGCTCATGCTTGTAGAGGTAATAATACTCCTGGGGAACCGTGGCAAAGAGGCGGTTTTTTATGTAGATGCCGCCGCCGTTTTCCTCCCCCTCCAAAAGGCGCCTGTCCTTGCTGTGGATGGCCAGCTCATCCTCGTCGTCCACCTGCAGGGCCAAGAGGTCAATCTGCAGCCAGTTGAGTTTGATGGTTCCCTTGATGGCATTGAAGTAATAGGTGCGGGAGCTGTCCAACGGGGTGCCGATGCGGATAATCTTGCCCGTGCCATACCTGAGGTCCTGGCGGCCCATGCGCAGGTCGAGATGATTGTTGAACAGATTCTTGAGATCGAGATAGAGGTTGTCAAAGACCACCTCATCCATGGCCTGGTAGTTATTGCTGCCCCTGTCGTGGTCGTATTCGCGCCATTCATTGACCAGCCGGCCGGTGAAGCTGATGTCAGGAGAGAAGTCATAGCGCCCCCAGAGGCGGGTGCGGAAACGGAAAAAACGGTTTTCCGGCCAGATCATCCCTGCTTCGGTGGGAATCCGGTCAAAATTCACCACCCTGGCCCGCAGGTCCCCGCCCCAGGATAGGGGAGAGGCAATAATGATATCGTCTGCAGCCTTGTCATTGGCCCAGAGGAGGTCAGGAGAGGCTGGATTGGCCAGGAGTAGGAGAAGAAAAAAACCAACCTTTTTTTTAAAGGTCATCATAGGCGCCCGGTCAGCCGTTCAGTGGTGGAGTGTTGGTGCCCGTCAACAGGGTGTCCCCGGGCAGTAGCAATTGCTATCCTATAAAAATAAGATTGATATGTCAAAGATATGGGATGGTAGACTGGTGGTTGTCGGTGCCGGTAAAGGAGTGAGGAGGAGTGGGGCTGTTAGGAGTGTTCCTCCTCTCTGCCGATGATGAGCAGGGGCTTGCCGGCCCGCAGACGGAGCCAGTTGATGCCCCGTAAGATGGGGCGGCGGGATATGAGCCAGCTCTCCAGCCTGTATTTGCCCGGCAGGTCAAGGAGGACAATGCCCATGACCATGGTCAGCAGACCCTGGCCTGGCAGAAAAAGCATGAGGAGGCCTGCCATGAAAAAAAGGGTGCCGAGAATGTTCTTACCAATCAGGAGGACTCCCCTGATCAGGGGATGATGGTGGGCCCAGGGCGCCCGGTGCCTTTTGCCATGGCAGAAATAATCGGCGGGCAGATTGGTGAGGAGAAGGGGGACGAGGAGGAGGGTGGCAATGAAGGTGAGCAGGGAGGTGCCAGCCAGCCACCAGAGCAGGGTTTCGTTGGCATGGATCACATCGTGCAAGGCCTGTGGCAGCATATCGTAAAGGGGAGGCGGTTAATTTTGGGCATCCAGGGCAAAGAAGCGGCGAACCATGTCGAGCTTGAGCTGTTTTGAGTCCTGATGGCAATCCTCCTTGAGGTGGAGGATGGGGTTGTGCAGCATCTTATTGATGATGGATGAGGTGAGTTTGTCAATGGCCTTGATTTCCTTGGCGGAAAGATCCAGGTTGGCCAGGGTTTTGGCCATCTCGGTGCGGCGGATTTCATCCGCCTTTTGGCGCAGATCAGTGATGGTGGGGGCCAGGGCCATATTGCCTATCCAGCCCAGGAATTTAAGGGCCTCGTCAAGGATGATGCGTTCCGCCTTGGTGGCCTCGTTGGCCCGGCCCGACTTATTCATCTCCACCACCTGACTGAGATCGTCGACGTCGTAGAGGTAGACGTTGTCGATATCGTTAAGCTGCGGGTCAAGGTCGCGGGGCACGGCAATATCGATGAAAAAGAGGGGGCGGTTGCGGCGGGGCCGCATCAGGGGCTGGACATCACCCTTGCGCAAGATAAGGTCAGGGGCGCCGGTGGAGCTTACCATGATGTCCACCAGCTCAAGCTGGTCGTGGAGCTCTGCCAGACTGACGGCCTTGCCCTTGAAGCGTTTGGCCAGCTTGACGGCGTTTTCCAGGGTGCGGTTGGCGACGATGACCTCGGTGCAGCCCTGGGCCACCAGATGTTCGGCGGCCAGTTCCGCCATCTCACCGGCCCCGGCCAGCAGCACTTTTTTGTTTTTCAGATCACCAAAGATCTTTTTGGCCAGCTGCACCGCAGCATAGCTGATGGAAACGGCGGAGGAACCGATATTGGTTTCTGAGCGGACCCGTTTGGCCGCGCTAAAGGCCTTGTGGATAAGGCGGTTCAGGATGACCCCGGTGCAGTTTCTCTCCGCGGCCTCCCTATAGGCGTTCTTTAACTGGCCAAGGATCTGCGGTTCACCCACCACCATGGAGTCAAGGCTGGCTGCCACCCGGAAGAGATGGTTGATGGCCTCGGTGCCCTGGTGGAGATAGGTGTATTCGATGGCCTGTTCTTCCGAGAGATCGCTTGCCGCAAAGAGAAAGGAGCGTATGTGGCGCACGCTCTTTTCAGGGCTGGAAGAGGTGAAGATAACCTCCACCCGGTTACAGGTGGACAAGAAACAGAACTCGTCGCAGCCGGGGACCTCGCCCAGCATGGCCAGGGGGACCTCAACGTCGGGGAAGGCCAGCTTCTCGCGAACCGCCACTGGCGCGGTCTTGTGGTTAACGCCGAGAATGAAGATCTGCTCAACGGACATAGCTATGGGCCCCACTGAGCAGGAAGTTGACACCCCACAGGGTAAAAAGAACCGCTGCAAAGCCGATGATCGACATGATGGCCGTTCGCCGGCCGCGCCAGCCAATGGCAAAGCGCTGGTGGAGCAGACCGGCGTAGACCAGCCAGGTGATAAGGGACCATGTTTCCTTGGGATCCCATTGCCAGTACGCACCCCAGGCCTGTTTGGCCCACAGGGAGCCGGTCATAATGCCCAGGGTCAGCAGGGGAAAGCCAATGGTCAGACAATGCTGGCTCAACTGATCAAGGGATTCCAGGGAGGGCAGACGGTGATAAAAGAGGCCGAATCGTTTCTTTTTGAGCTCCCGGTCTTGCAGGAGGTACATGATGCCACCGCAAAAGCCCAGGGCCAGAAAGCCGTTGGCGGCAATGGCGATGGAGGCATGGATCGGCAGCCAGAGGGACTGTAAGGCGGGGGGCAGCTCATTGATAACCCGGGACGAGCAGAGGGCAACGGTCATCAGGGCCAGGATGACCAGGGAGACAAAGGTGCCGAAATTTTTTATTTGATAGCGCCAGCGGAAGGAGAGAAAGGCCCAGGTCACGGCCCAGGCGAAAAAGGACACCGTGTCATGGTGGGTGGTAAGGGGGGTGTGGCCGGCGGCAATATAGCGGGCGATGATGGTGATGGTGTGGAGGATGCCGGCCCCAAGGAGGATCTTCCTGGCCGTGGCGCGCACCTTCTTGTTCTGGGAGGTAAAGAAGACCAGATAGAGGGTGCCTGCCACAGCGTAAACGGCATATGTCGCGGTGAAGAGCATCTTTATTCCTCGCTGTTTTGTTGGAGTTCGCGGCGCAGGGTGTCGAGACAGCCCAGGTCAACCCCAGGGCCCAGGACGGCATGGATATGGTTGCTGATGGTCTGCCAGTCCTTCCTCTCAAGGAGGGTGATTAGCTCTGGGTGGAGCAGCTCTTCAAAGATAAGCTTGTTCTTGCTGTGGGGCAGGCCCTTGGCCAGAACAACGGGGCGCAGGCTGCCCATGAGTTCCAGGGCCAGATTATACTCGGGGCCAAATGACCTCTCAAGCTCCTGGCGCAGCCTCTTGGCAAGGGCCGGGCTTTTGCCTGCCGTGGAAATGGAGATGGCCAGGTCGCCCTGGCGCACCGTGGCCGGCAGGATGAAGTTGCACCATTTTGTGACATCGGCAACATTGAGGAGCAGGTTGCCTGCTTCGGCCTCGGCATGGACCTGTTCCTGAACCGCCTCATCATCGGTGGCGGCAATGACCATAAAGGAACCGGCCAGATCGCCAGGTTTATAGCCCCGGTCAATCCAGGCAATGAGGCCTTGGTCCGCCATCATCTCAAGTTCCTTGGTCACTGCCGGGCTGATAAGCGTCACTGCGGCACCATGGGCCAGCAGACCCTTGACCTTGCGCTGGGCAACCCGGCCGCCGCCCACGACGGTGCAGGGCCGGTTGCTGATGTCGACATTAATGGGGAAGTATGACATGATGGACTAATTCTCCCTAAGGGTAATGGGGGTGTTGAACAACAAATTACTATAAACCACCGACAAAGAAATTCAACGAAAAGGTAACTGTAATCCAGGGGGAAGGCCATGCCGCAAGGAAAACTCATTTGTTATTGCTATGGTTTTTTTGAAGAGGACATCAGGGATGATGTGAGCCGTCATGGCCGCTCCACCATCATGGAAAAGATCATGGCTGAGAAGAGGGCCGGTGCCTGCCGGTGTGCTGAGACCAACCCGTCTGGCCGCTGATGTCTGGCCGATGTCCGCCGGGTCGCGGAACAGCAGTTAAAAAAATCAGCAGATAGCAGTGGTCAATCAGCAGGGGAATGAAGAAAATCTCCCTTGGCAACTGACAGATGCGCGACCAGGGGGAGACTTTGACTGACAACCCTTAGGTTGGTTAGAAGCTAAGGGGCACTGGCTTATCGTTTAACATGGTTTGGCCGTTTTTGAAGCTGGCTGTCAGGCTGTATTGACCGTTGGCCAGGAGCAGGATGTTTTGTTCGACCAGCCCCTGAAGTTGCTTGCTGCTGGCCCGGGCCGCCTCCTGGTCACAGTCCGGCTCGGGGTGTTCGCCGCAGAGGCGTTCCTTGGTGAAGTTTTTGGTCTGCACGGCCATGAAGCGTTCGTCGGCATTAAAATTCGCCTCGGCACTGAGACGGCCCAGGAGAAAGAAGGGGTTGAGGATCACCTCACCTTGGCCGTTAAAGGCTATGTGGGCGCTTGCCAGGCAGGCTCCTTCCGGGGTGGTCAGGGAGAAATTCTCCAGCCGGATCTCCGGTGATTTGGCCAGCAGGGCTGAGGCGTGGCTGCTGAGAATGCCCAGAACCTCTGTGCTGGCTGGTTTGGCCTGCATGGCCGTATAGGCCTCGCTGAGTTTGGCAATGGCCTGGGCGTCCAGGTTGGCCAGGCTCATCTTCAGGTTGCCCGGGCCATATTTCCTGTCGGTAAACTGGAGGTGGTCTATGTTGATCTCCTCCTCCACCCGGACAAGCCCCTGCTCTTCGCTGCTTGTGATGCGGACATCAAGGCCGCTCAGGGCGATTTTTTCTTCCATGCCCTGGCCCCATGTGGCCTCAAATCTTTGTATTGCCGTCATAATGGTGCCCAGGGAAAGGCTGTGGCTTCCCTCCCGCATCTGGGCCTGGGTCGTTATTTCCCCAATGACAATCCCTGCAGCTCCCTGGCCCCTGAGTTCGAGTCCTGGGGCGCGGAAGTCGAGGTCGTAGCTGAGGAGATTATTGCCCTCCAGAAGGAGATTTCCATCAAATCCCTGCCAGTTCAGCTTGAAGGTTTCGCTGCCCACTGCCAGGGAGCTGTGCAGGGGCCTGCCCTTGAAGGTGATCTCTGTCCGGCCGTTTATGGGGGCATGCACCGTGATGTCGGTGGTGGCAAGCTGCCGTAACTGCGATATGAAGGGCGGTTCGTCGGCCAGCAAGGGATCAATCTCCAGGGAGCCCTGGGCGTAAAGCTGAACCGGGGTAAAGAGTGAGCTCTTTTGTCTCTGGCCGCTGAGGACGAAGGGGCCATGGTGGATGGTTTGCCTGATCCGGGTGGAAATGGTCTCCGGGGTGGCGGGATTGTTGTCAGGAATGGGGATGTGGAGCTGGATATGGAGTTCGGAGCTGAAAAGACCCTGCCTGTAGGAGGAGTCAATCCGGCCTGGAAAGTTTGCCTGTAACTCGGCAATGGCCGCCTGGCAGTTCTTGCGGGCCAGGAGACCAAAGCCAAGGTAGGCGCCAAGGGTTATGAGGACAAGGACAACAAGGGCAACGAGTTTTTTCATGGTATGGTCTCCAGGGGGTATGGTTGCGCTAGTATATCTGATAGCTGCCAACCTGCTTTAAAAAAAATCAAAAAGTAAGGGTGGCAATTTTTAAGGAAGGCGGGCTATCATAGAACGAACGTTCGTTCTAGCGGAGGGAGTGTGAAAGATATTGACCCCTATCAAAATGAACCCCGGCAGGAGATCCTGGATGCCACCCTGCGTCTTTTTTCCGCAAAGGGCTATTTCGGCACCTCCATGCAGGATATCCGCAAAGAATCCGGGGTGAGCATCGGTGCCATCTATCATTATTTCAAAAATAAGGAGGAGATCGCCACCGCCCTCTATGACGCCCTCCTGGAACAAATGAGTGAGAGGACGAATCATTATCTTACAACAGAAAAAACCTTTGAGGCGGCCTGTCAGGCCTTGATAAAATATTTTTTTGCAATGGCCGAGGAAACCCCCCATGCCCTGCAATTCTTGCTCTATGCCCGCCATCGGGAATTTTTGCCCCATAAAAATCCGATCTGTACGGCAAAACCCTTTGAGCTGTTAATTGAAGCAGGCAAAAGGGCAATGGCAGCGGGTGAGGTGCGGCAGATGCATCCTGTGGTGCTGGCAACAACGGTGTTTGGCAGCCCCATGCGCCTTATCCTGCTAAGGGTTGATGGCATCATGGAGTTTCCGTTGACAGATTTTTTTGAGGAGTCCTGGGGCTGTATCTGGAGGGCAGTTTCGGCATGACAGGGCATGGGACGGAGGGGTCTTGGCCGTTTAATCCCGGAAGAAGGTGCATGGCTTACAGCTTAGCAAGGAGGTCGCTATGGAAAAAAGTATGGTGATGTGTGTCGTGGCGTTGGTGGGGCTGCTGTTTGCTCCAGCGGCTGAGGCCAGCCCCCAAAAGCGCTGGGATCCCGGGACAAAGACCTGCCGGGTTTTTGACTTTGACACGGGCTGGTGGGGGACTGGAGGCCAGATCTGGCGCTCCAATTGTAAGTCCTGCCATAGCCGTGATAATGACAAAGGGGCCCCTTTTCTCTACATGGAGTCAAAGTCGTCCAAGGGGTGGAATCGTGTTTTTTCTGAGAAATATCCCCAATGCGCCAAGGATGGCCAGTGGGATTCCCTGACCCTGGACGAGACCTTGAAGCTCAATGATTATCTCTACCGGTTTGGCGCCAATACCTATGATCCTAA